>CAZWGY010000154.1:0-4520 GCA_964633575.1 uncultured Desulfobacteraceae bacterium | reverse complement strand
TCCGGCCCATGCCCCTTCCCGTCCCGGCCGATTATATTGGTTATCAGGCTCAACGGACGGGCAAAAAATCCTTTACAGGTCCGGCCAGATATGAAAGCCTCAATGATATCTTGTAACCTTATATTATCCAAAGGAGTCATCATGAAACAGGCACAACAGGGAGACACCGTAAAGGTCCATTACACGGGTCGTCTGGAGGACGACAGTGTTTTCGATCAGTCCCAGGAGAACCAGCCGCTGGAGTTTGCCATTGGCGAGGGGCAGATCATCCCCGGTTTTGAAAACGGGGTCATCGGGATGAGCGTGGGCGAGAAGAAGCGGGTCAGCGTCGAACCCGAGGCCGGCTACGGCCCTCAGCGGGATGAGCTCGTGGCGGAGGTGAAGCGGGAGAGCTTTCCCGACCACATCACCCCGGAGATCGGCCAGGTCCTTCAGATCCAGCAGCCCAACGGCCAGAACCTCCGGGTCAACGTCACCGCCGTCGATGACGACGTGGTGATCCTCGACGCCAACCATCCCCTGGCCGGCAAGCCGCTGGTCTTTGACGTGGAGCTCGTCGAAATCGCCTGAGTCCCCTACCCCGGGCAATCCCTGTATCAACACCCCACGGGGCCGGCACCGCCGGCCCCGTTGCTTATGAAGGAGGATGTATCCAATGAGAATCGGCATTGTGGGCAGCGGAATGGTGGGCGCCACCGGCGCTTATGCCATGATCATGGCCGGGATCGGCCGGGAGATCATCCTGGTGGACCGGGACGCCAACCGGCTTCAGGCCGAGGTGGACGATCTTAATCACGCGGTCCCGTTTGCCAGCCCGTTGACGGTCAAGGCGGGGGATTACCCGGACCTGGCCGGGAGCCGGCTGGTGGTGATCAGCGCCGGGGTTTCCCAGAAGCCCGGGGAAAGCCGCCTGGACCTGCTCAAGCGGAACGCCGCCGTGTTTCGGGAGATCGTGCCGGCGATCCTGGCCCAAGCTCCCGAAGCGGTCCTGGTGGTGGCCACCAACCCCGTGGACATCATGACCCATCTGGCCGCCCGGTACGCCGCCGAGCACGGCGTGCCATCGAGCCGGGTTCTGGGTTCGGGAACCACTCTGGACACGGCCCGGTTCCGGTTCACCCTCGGGGCCCGCCTGGGCGTCGATGCCCCTCATGTCCACGCTTACGTGGTGGGCGAGCACGGCGACTCCGAGGTCCTGGCCTGGTCCGCCACCCGGATCGGGGCTCTCTACCTGGATGACTTTTGCGACCAGCAGGGGATTTGCCTGGAGTCGGCCGACCGGAAGGCCATTGACGAGACCGTCCGGGGGGCCGCCGGGCGGATCATCGCGGGCAAGGGAGCCACCTACTACGGCATCGGGTCGGCCCTGGCCAAGATCGCCGATGTCATCATCCACGACCAGCGATCCATCCTCACCGTCACCACCCCGCTCGACGAGATCGAAGGGGTCCGGGATGTCTCGGTCTCGACGCCTCATCTGGTGGGCGGAGCCGGGGTCCTGGCCAATTTCCCCCTGGCCGGCATGTCCCCTGACGAGCGGTCGGCCCTGTCGAACAGCGCCCGGGTCGTCCGGGACGCCATCGACGACATCGACTCCTGACGCTCCGTCAGCTCTCCCCCAGCTCCTTTTCCCGGACCTCGCAGACCACCTCCCGCTGGAGCCGGGCCAGCTCTTCCCCCAGAGTTACGGGATACTCGTCCGGCGCCCGCAATTGGCGGCAGCCCGGCGGGAGGGCGTGGATCGTTTCGGCACACCGGTCCCGGATCGTCTCGAGGGACTCGGCCGGCCGGGACCGTCGGCCGTTGTCCATGACCGGCTCGAGGAGGGCCTCGCCCGCCGGGGATTCTCCCCGGAGGGCGATGACATCGCCGGCGAGTTCCCCGTTCTCCCGCCGTCGGAAGACCTGTTTTTCCCCCACCAGGGTCCGCTTCCCGGAGGAGAGCTTGAGCACGGGCCGGTCGGCGTACCGGACCAGCTTGTAGGCGATGTCGGTGTAAGGCGCGTCGGCCGAAACCCCCATTTTCGTCCCCACCCCGAAGGCATCGATCCGGGCCCCCCGGGAGATCACATCCTGGATCTTGTGCTCGTCAAACCCCCCGCTGGCGAATATCTCCACGTCGGAATATCCCTCGCCGTCCAGGATGGTCCGGACATCCCGGCTCAACCGGGCCATATCCCCGCTGTCCAGCCGGACCCCCCGGAGCCGGTGGCCCCGCCGGACCATCCCCCGGGCCACCTCGACGGCCTTCCGGGCTCCGCTCCGGGTGTCATAAGTGTCAATGAGCAGGACGGTGTTTTCGGGGAAGGTCTCGGCAAAGGCCTCGAATGCCTCCGTTTCGTCGGGGAAGCTGGTGACAAAGGAATGGGCCATGGTTCCGAAAACCGGGATGCCGTAACGGACTCCGGCGCCGACGTTGCTGGTGCCGGCGAACCCCGCCAGGTAGCTCGACCGGGCCACGGTGAGGCCGGCGTCCATCCCCTGGGTCCGTCGGAGCGAGAAGTCCACCAGGCGCCGCCCGTCGGCGGCGTCCACGCACCGGGCCGCCTTGGTGGCGATACTCACCGGAAGATTGACGGCGTTGATCACGAAGGTCTCCACCAGTTGGGCCTCGATGATGGGGGCCGTCACCTCGAGGACCGGCTCATCCTTGAAGAAAACCTGCCCCTCGGGCATCGCGTGGACGTGGCCGGTGAACCGAAGCTCGCTCAAGTATTGAAGGAAGTCCTCGGAAAACCGGCCGTCGGCCGCGAGCGCGTCGATGTCCGCCGGGTCAAAGTGGAAATTTTCCAGATAATCGAGGACCCGCTCGAGGCCGGCGCTGACGAAATAGCCGCGGTCCGGGGGGTATTCCCGGATAAACAGGCTGAACGTGGCCGGGTCAAACCGTCCATGATCGAAATAGGCCGCGGCCATGGTCAGTTCGTATTGGTCGGTGAGCAGGGCTGGGTTGATGGGTCCGAAGGACATATCGCCTCCTTTGCCGGCAATGGGGTTCACGATCCGATCCATGAATACGCTCTCATTATGATAGGCCGGCCGCCGCCGGTCCGGCAATGGGGTCAAGGATGTATTCGGGATCGCGCCGGTTTTTGCAAAAAACGCTTTGCGAAAGCTCAACGATTTGATATTTTGCCGACATTGTTGAATTGGGAAACCGCAAGGACTTTTACTTACATAAGGAGGCGCGATGAATTGTCCCAAATGCTTTGAGCCGCTCCGGATCGCGGAACGTCAGGGGGTGGAAATCGATTATTGCCCGGACTGCCGGGGGATATGGCTGGACAAGGGGGAGCTCGACAAGATCATTGACCGGACGATCCAGACCGAAGGGATCGCCCCTCCGCCACCGCCTGAAAGCTACCGCAAGCCGGACAAGAAGGACCGGGACTACGACCGGGACTACGACAAGTACCGGCACAAGCACAAGAAATCCAAGAAGAAACACATCCTCAAGGAGATCTTCGACCTGCTCGATTAGCGGCGAGCCGCCAGGGGGCTGCCCCGACGGGGTGTCCCCCGGCTCAGCGGATCTTCCAGCTTAACCGGAGCTGGACCTTGTGCCCCTGGGTCGTGTTTTCGCACTCGACGTCGGCCATGTAGCTCGCCACGATCGAAGGGATGGCCGGCCGGCGGGACGGGTCCGCCGGCCGCCAGTAAACGGAGGGACCGGCCGAAAACCTCCGGACCGCGGAGCCGGGGACATCGACCCCGGCCCGCTCGTCGTCCGACCCGAACGCCGCGTTGGCATGGACGCCGATCAGCAGGTTCGGCCGGAGGGAATAGCCGGTGTAGGTCTCGAGGGACAACAGATCCCCCTCGCGCTCGTCGGTCTGGTCGTTTTCAGTCTGAATGGCATATTTCAGAGTGGCCTCCAGGCCGAACCGGCCAAAGACCGAAGAATAGAGGAGAGCCGGCTCGATGGTCCAGACATCGGACCCCACGCTGGCCGGGTTTTTCGAATCGTAGTCGCCTACGGGAATGTGGAGGTAGAGCACCGAGGCGAGGCCGGTCCGTTTCTCCCGGTTTTCCATGATCCAGAAGCCGCCGGCACAGATAAAATCCCCGATCCCGGTATCCCGGTGGCCGAGGATTTCGTTTCTCACCGCCGGGACAATGAGCGACCAGGCCCAGGTCCGGCCAAACAGCCATCGCTTGTACCATGTGATCCGGAAGAGGTTGACGACGCTGGTCAGGTCGAGGTCATCAACGACGGTCTCGCCGTCATCCCCTTTCAGGGTGCCGGCGGTGTAAACGGTGGGGTAATCGGTGAAGTAGATCCCCTCCGGGTTGGGCGTGTTGCCGTAGGGCAGCACGGCGCCGGCGCTCCCGGCCGTGAACAGCACCAGGAGCAGCCCCCCGGCCATGATAAACGGCGTTCTGGTCCGCATACTATTTCCCCCGTGAACGGTATCCCCCTCCTATGCCGGCCGATCCGGCTCGGGCCAGTCAACCACAAAAGCCGGTTTGGAGAAAGCCTTTTATCGTGAAAACATTAGTGATGAGTGATGAGGACTGAGG
>CAZWGY010000153.1:0-9726 GCA_964633575.1 uncultured Desulfobacteraceae bacterium | reverse complement strand
CCGCCCTTTCAGGGCTTAACGGATTTTGAATCCGGCTTGCCGGGGCTCCACCCCGAAAATAAAGACCTCCGAGGTTTCCAATTTTTTTGGAAACCTCGGAGGTCTCTAGCCGCGCCGGCGCGATGCCATCCCGGGGTTTTCATTCCAGGTCGGAGGCGTTGTGAAGGGGTCCACACCGTCCATCCGGGTCCACCCCGTCCATTAACCGGCGCCCCTATAGAAAGGACCCTGTCCAGCCGGCCTAGTTTTCAACGGTTCGGGCGTTGAGGAGCTCCTGGGCCTTTTTATGGCCCAAATAGCAAGCTTCCTTGAGGTCTGATTCGGCCTGTTTGTGGTCGCCGAGCTTGTTGTAAACGATGGCCCGGTTGTAGTAGGCGATGGCGTAGTTGGGCTTGAGCTCGATGGCGCTGTTGAAGACCTTCAGGGCCTCGTCGTACTGGCCGTTTCTGAAGAGGGATTTGCCCTTTTCCACGCGGTCGAGGGCGACGGTGCTGTGGGTGAGGGTTTTGGAGACGCTTTTGAATTCGTAGCCGCAGTGCTTGCAGACCTTGGCCTTGGCCAGGACCCGTTCGGCGCAGCGGGGGCACGGCTTCATGCTTTCGATGCTGCTCATGTCCTCTTTTTCCCGGATTTTTTTGGTGACGGTCACCTGGTACTTTTCGAGAATCCGCTGGAGAAACAGGGCAAAGGGCTTTTCGTCCACCTCGTAGATGTCGATCTGGTGGTCGATCTCGGCCTGAACGATCTGGCGGTTTTCCTGATAGTCGGGAAGGATCAGGGAAAACTCGGCCAGAAGCTCGATGATCTGGCCGTACTTGTCGAGCTGGAGGTTCTGGATAGCCGCCGACGACCCGATCTCGTTTTTGATGTTCTCGAGCTTGAAGTAGTCGAGGGCGTTTTTGATCAGGGTCTGGGTCCCCTCCCGGATGGTCTTTTCCAGGGTGATGGTGTCCTGCTCCTTTTTGAGCCGCTTGATCTTCCGCTCGTAGCGCTTCTCGAGGTTCTTGATTTTCTCCTCATACTCCTGCTCCATCCACCGTTTGGTGATGATGAAGGTCACCAGGAGGGAGAAGATCGACGAGAAGATGGTCGAGATAAAGGAGACACTCCGGTTGGGGATTTGGAACGGCAGGTAAGCCGAAAGCCCCACCGCGACCGAGCCCAAGATGATTAACGTAGCGTAAATGTTCATAATTTTCATTCGACCTCCAGAGTCCGAAAATATTCTAATGGATTTGAATTTTCGATGCAATCTCTTTTTTCAGCTTTACCGGGTCGCCCCCGCCGAATTCCTTGACACTTGGGGGCAGTTGTATTAAAAAGGGCTAAGTTTTTGGATTTAATGCTTTTTAAAATCTATGAACCGAGTTTATCCATGGAGAGGGCCGTGCCCGGCGCGGCAATGATGAACCCAAGTCAGGCTTAAAGCGGAAAGGACGGTAGAGATGCGGAAGAATTTGAGATGGTTGGTGGCGGTGGTCCTGATGGCGGCGTTTCTGGGCGGGTGCGCTTATGCGGTGGCGCCGGTAACGGGCGGGCTGTACACGGGCGTTCGTGGTCCCTGGACGGCGACCGGCCAGGGGACGGCCCTTCAGGTGGGCACGTCGAGCTGTTACTCGCTCCTCGGGTTGGTGGCGGTCGGTGACGCGAGCATCCAGGCGGCGGCCAAAAACGGCAACATCACCCGGATCCACCATGTGGACCACGACACCGTGAGCCTGCTGGGGCTCTACGCCAAGTTCACCACCTACGTTTACGGCGAATAGCCTGACGGTCCGGACATTGGCGAAGCCCGGTCCCTCGGTGTGGGGCCGGGCTTTTCTATTCGGTTTCCCGTTTCCGGGGCAGGACCAGGTTTAAAAAGACGCCCAGGATGCCGGCCAGCCCGATGCCCTCGATGGTCAGCTCACCCGAGGAAAAGGACATTCCGCCGATCCCGAAGACGAGGATGAGCCCCACCACGGCGAGGTTCCGGGGCTCGGTAAGGTCCTCACCCGCCTTGACCAGGGTGTTGAGGCCCACCACCATAATGGCTCCGAAGAGCAGCAGCATGATCCCGCCCATCACCGGCGTCGGGATGGTCTGAAGAAGGGCACCCATTTTGCCCACGAAGGCCAGGGCAATGGCAAAGAGGGCCGCCCAGGTCATGATCGCCGGGTTGAAGATCTTGATGAGGGCCACGGCCCCGGTCACTTCGGAATAGGTGGTGTTGGGCGGGCCGCCGAGGAACGAGGCCACGGAAGTGGCCACCCCGTCGCCCATCATGGTCCGGTGGATGCCGGGGTCTTCGAGATAGTTCTTTCCGGTGATGGAGCTGATGGCCAGAACGTCGCCGAAGTGCTCGATGGCCGGGGCAATGGCCACCGGGACGATGAAAAAAATAGCGGCCCAGCTCCATTCGGGAAAGACGAAGTCGGGGACGGCCAGCCAGGGGGCTTCGGCCACGGGCGAGAGATCCACCAGGCCGAAGGGCACGCTGAGGAGATAGCCGGCGATGATCCCGCAGAAAATGGGGATCAGCCGGAGCAGCCCCCGGCCCATCAGGGAGACGATGACGGTGACGGCCAGGGAGACCATCGAGACGAGGACGGCGGTGGTTTCCGGAACGAGGACGGCCGACCCGTCGCCGGTTTTGCCCATGGCCATGTTCACCGCCACCGGGGCCAGGATGAGGCCGATCACCATGATGACCGGGCCGGTGACGATGGGCGGCAATACCCGGAGCACCATCTCGGGGCCCCGCCAGCGGATGAGGAGGCTCAAGACCATATAGACCACCCCGGCCGCGGCCAGGCCGCAGAGAGTGGCGGGGATGCCCCAGGTGTTGACCCCGTAAATGATCGGAGCGATGAAGGCGAAGGAAGAGGCCAGGAAAACCGGCACCCGCCGGCGGGTGATCCACTGGAAGATGAGAGTCCCGAGCCCGGCTGTGAAGAGGGCCACGTTGGGGTCGAGGCCGGTGAGGAGGGGGACGAGGACAAGAGCCCCGAAGGCCACGAAAAGCATCTGCGCGCCCATGAGGCTCCCACGGAGGGTAAACCGGTAGTCGGTGGCGGAAAGGTCACTGGACATGGGGTCTCCTTGGGCGCTACTTGGTTCCGAAGATTTTGTCCCCGGCATCGCCGAGGCCGGGAAGGATGTAGCCGACGTCGTTGAGCCGTTCATCCACCGCGGCCACATAGACCCCCACGTCCGGGTGGACCGCTTCGAGGCGCCGGATGCCCTCGGGAGCCGCCACCAGAAAGAGTCCTCGGACGTCGGTGCATCCGGCCCCCTTGATCAGGTCGATGGTGGCGACCAGGGTCCCGCCGGTGGCCAGCATGGGATCGACGATGAGCGCGATCCGCTCCGCCATGTTCCCGGTCATCTTGACATAATACTGGACCGGCTCCAGAGTTTCCTCGTTGCGGTAGAGGCCCACCACGCTGACCCGGGCCGACGGGATCATGTCGAGCACCCCGTCCATCATCCCCAGGCCGGCCCGGAGAATGGGAACCACCGTGATCTTTTTGCCCTTGATCCGCTGGATTTCCACCGGCCCGGCCCATCCCTCGACGGTCCGGGGCTCGGTTTTCAGGTCCGCCGTTGCTTCGTAGGTGAGCAGCCGGGCCACCTCGGAGGAGAGGTCCCGGAAGTCCTTGGTGCTGATGTCTTTTTTCCGCATGAGGCCGAGCTTGTGCTGAATGAGGGGGTGATGAACAACGTGAACGGGCACGGGGCGCTCTCCTTATCGCTTGAGGGTATCAGGTTCAGGTCGGGGGCACGGCCGGCGACGGCGGGTTGGGGGCGCGGAGCTAAAAGAAGCCGAGAGGCCGCTGAAACGTGAATTTGGCGGGCCGGATCACCATTTTCTCATACGCCGGCATGGTGTTGCCGCCGGCGGCGGCAAACGGAACCGACGCGATGAACAGGGCGGATCCGAGGACCGTGGCGACAATGCCGACGGGCCGGATCAGCAGGAGATCAAAGGTCATGGCCCCGGCGCTGCGTTCCTCGGACCGGCCCTCCTCCTGGGCCAGCGCGACGGATGCCGGGGTAAGAGCCAAAACGGCAATCAGCAGGGGGATAACGGCGCGACACGCGATCCTGGTCATAACGCCTCCTTACGGCTTAACGGTCCGGTTTGCCGGGGCGTTTGAACCATGCCCCGGGCCTGTTGGGGCGGCGGGGTCGGACTTCCGGCCCGGCCGCCGGGGGCGGCAAGCGGATGTTGACGGGCGCCTCCTCTGGATTTAAGTAAGTGAATGGTGGTCAATGTGTCAAGCAAAAATGCAAAAACCGATCCGTTCCCTCCGTGCCGTGACTGATACCGACGTTCATATCGAGGTGGCCGTGGCCCTCCCGGTGGACGGGACCTTTACGTATCGGGTGCCCGCGTCCACCGCCGGCGATCTTCCGGCCGGCAAGCGGGTCCTGGTTCCGTTCGGACGGCGCCGGGTCACCGGTTACGTCCTGGGTCCGGCCGACCCGGATGCGGTGCCGGTTGGCGTCAAGATTCTGAACATCCTGGACATTCTGGACGAAACCCCCTTGTTCCCGGCCGAGATGATCCCCTTTTTCCGGTGGGCCGCCGACTACTATCTCCATCCCCTGGGCGCGGTGATCGAGACGGCCCTGCCCGGCGGGATCAACCCTTATGAGGAGCGGATCGTCTCTCTGACCCCCGAGGGGATGGCCGATCAACAGCGGCCGCGATCCCCGCTCAAAGTAAAGGTCCTCGACCACCTCCGCGGCGGCCCTTGCTCCGTTCAGAGCTTACAGCGCCAGGTCGATGCCACCGTGACCCTTTCCCTTCTCCGAACCCTCCGGGACGCCGGCTGGGTCAGTTGGGAGCGGCGCATTCGGCCGGGAACGTCGGGGCCCCGGACGGAGCGGTGGGCTTCGGCCGCCGGAGACCCGGTTCAGGTCACCGAAGCCCTGACGGACAAGCGCCGGGCGCTTTACGAGCGGCTTCTGGCGGAAGGCCCGCTGCCGGTTCGGACCCTTCGGGAGACCGCCGCCAGCGCCCCGACAATGCTCCGCCGGATGGCCGACGAGGGGCAGGTGGTCCTCTGCGACCGGCCGGTCCACCGGGACCCTTTTGGCGAGCCCATCATCCCGGAGGCCCCTCACCGGCTGACCCCGGACCAGCAACTGGCCGTATCGACGGCCGAGTCCCGCCTGGGCGAAGGATATGCCGCTTTTCTCCTGATGGGGGTCACCGGGAGCGGCAAGACCGAAGTCTATCTTCATCTGACCGCCGCCGCCCTGTCCCGGGACCGGACGGCGGTGATCCTGGTCCCGGAGATCGCCCTGATGTCTCAGATGGCAAGACGGTTCCGGGCCCGGTTTGGCGAACGGGTGGCGGTGCTCCACAGCGGCCTGTCGGCCGGACAGCGCCACGATCAGTGGATGCGGATTTCCAGCGGAGAGGCCCCGGTGGTCCTCGGAGCCCGATCCGCGGTCTTCGCTCCGGCCTCCCGTCCGGGGCTCCTGGTGGTCGATGAGGAGCATGATTCGTCCTACAAGCAGGAAGGCGGGCTTTTCTACAATGCCCGGGACCTGGCCGCGGTCCGGGCCCGGGATGCCGGCGCCGTGTTGATGCTCGGGTCGGCCACCCCGTCGGTCCAGTCCCTCTACAACGTCCGGGCCGGAAAGCTGGCCGGCCTCCGGCTCCCCAAACGGGTGGCGGCCCGGCCCCTGCCGGAGATCACGGTGGTGGATCTCAAAACGGTCCCCCCGGGCCAGGGGCCGCGACAATGGTTCACTCCCCCGCTTCTGGAATCCATGACCAGGGCCCTCGACGAGGGTGAACAGGTTCTCCTCTTTTTGAACCGCCGGGGCTATGCCACCTTCCCGGTCTGCGTGGGGTGTGGCGAGGCCATGCGCTGCCGCCACTGCGACGTCACCCTCACCTACCACCAGTCGAAAAACGCCTACCGGTGCCACCTCTGCGGCTATTTCCAGGGCCCCAAAACCCCCTGCGGGGTCTGCGGTGACCCCCGGATCAAGCGGTTGGGGTTCGGGACCGAGAAAATCGAAGCCGCCGCCCGGGCGTTGTTCCCGGAAGCCCGGATAGGCCGGCTGGACCGGGACACCACGGCCCGTAAGGGGTCCCTGGTCCGGATATTGAAACAGCTCCGGGACGGGGAAATCGACATCCTGGTGGGAACCCAGATGATCACCAAGGGCCACGATTTCCCCAACATCACCCTCGTGGGGATCATCTGTGCCGACCTTTCCCTGAGCTTCCCGGATTTCCGGGCGGGGGAGCGGACCTTCCAGCTTCTGGCCCAGGTGGCCGGGAGAGCCGGCCGGGGAGACCGACCGGGCCGGGTCATCCTTCAAACCTATAACCCCACCCATTACAGCATCACGGCGGCACGGTCCCAGGACGTGGAACGGTTCTACCACCGGGAAATCGAATTTCGCAAGCCATTGGGATATCCGCCCTTCTCCCGGTTGATCCAGATCCGGATTCGTGCAAAGGATCCTCGGAAGGCGGAAGCGGCGGCCCGGGAGTTGGGCGACCGCTGCCGACGAATCCAGGCATCGGCTCCGGAGCGGTTCGGCTCGGTTGAAGTCCTGGGCCCCATCGAGGCGGCCGTGCCTCGAGTAGCGGGGTACCACCGGTGGCAGATGCTGCTCAAGGGAACCCGGGCCGCCGCGCTCCGGGGCCTGGTCCGCGAGACCATCGCCGAAACCCCTCAGCTCCTTACCAGCCGGGAGGTCCGGGTTGCGGTGGACGTGGACCCGATATTCATGTATTAGGTAATCCTTGCATAAAGATGGTTTTAACCTCGAATAACACGAAGACACTTAAAAGTTTAGATCTGTTTTCACGATAACCGAAAAGGTGTGTGATGGGTTGGAAATCAGTTCTTGAATTCCGGCCGCGGGCCGGTAGGTTTTTGGTTTTATTAGCGCTGATGATGTTCATCGCCGAACCGGTCATGGCTCAGCCTCCGAGCGAAGAAGAGCCGCCCCCGGTGTTTCAGCTTGATGACGGCCCGGTCCCCGCCGAAACGGAGCCGGATGCTTCCCGGCCATCGGAATACCAGAACCTCATGAGCTCCATCGAGGCCACCATCCGGTCGGAACGGGAGACCGTGGACCAGCTCGAACGGCAGATGGAGCAGGCCGAGGCCGCTGAAAAGGAGTTCGGCGCCGAAATCAACGCCTACAATCTCCAATTGTCCGCTCACGGGAACCTGCTCCTGTCGAGGGACACCCCCATCGAGGAGCTGGAGCGGGCCTGGTCCGCTCATCAGGCCGCGGCCTCGGCCATGACCGAAAAGCTGGCGGCCCTCAAGACCCGGCGAGAGGCGGTGGCTCAGTCCCTCAAGGCCACCGAGGAGCAGTACGAGCTCAACCAGAAACAGCTCATTGAAATGGGCTCCCAAGGTGGAGACGGGACCCGGACCCAGGCCCAGGTGGAGCGCTTCCAGGTGCTGATCCGGTTGTTGACCGAAAAGCTGAAACATTTCGAGACTCTGGACGAGCGCTATGCCCGTCGGATGGCGCAGCTCGAAGAGGTCATCGAAGCCTACCGGGACTTTTCCGGCCGGTTTGAACAGGAGATCACCAGCCGGCGAAAGGATGCCCTGTTCAAGCGGAAGGACACTCTCCTCTCCTTTTTCGACTGGCAGGTGCTCCATGGTACCATCGACCAGTTGCGGCGTCAGGCCGAGGGCTTGCTCACCCGGACCTTCTGGGTCGAACAATTCCAGGCCACCGGCCCAATCCGGCCGGCGGTGGTGATCTCGGCCGCGATGCTGTTTTTCCTGACGCTCTTTCTGACCTGCCGGCTTAGACGGTATGCCGAGCGACTCGATCAATCCCACCGGATGGCCGAGCGTTACCCCTGGCGAAGCATCGCCTTGCTCCTGCTGGGGCGCTCCCTGCCGCTCCTGGGAGCAACCCTCTTTCTTTATGGCTATACCCATATCCGCGGCTATTACACCACGGTGCCCCTGGTGCAGTCTCTGCTCGGCTGCCTCGTGGCCTGGCTGCTGACCCGATGGATGATCGGGGCCGTTCGGCTCTGGAACGAGCGGAGGACCCCGCCGATTCCGGATCTCCTCGTCCGGCGGCTCACCGGATTGTTTCTGGGAATCCGGCTTTTCATCATCGCCTACCTGGCGCTGGCCTGGCTGATTGGCAAAGCCAACATCCTGTTGCTCCTGGGCCGGATCGTCTTCCTGGTGTCCCTGATCATCTGGGGAACCCGGTTCTGGCACCACCTCCGCCGGGTTGACCCGGACGCGGAGCGGATTATCCGGCTCTTTGCCATCTTTCGCCGGCGGGGCCCGGCGGTCGAGCCGGAGGCGTCCGACCCGGGATCGGCCCGACGGATCTGGATCAAGACCGCGATCCTGGCGGCGGCGGATGTCTTCGTGATCGGCGCCGTGATCCTGGAGATCGCCGGCTACGGTTCCCTGTCAACCTACTGGATGGTCTCCTGGGGATGGACTCTGGTGGTGATCTTCTGGGGAGGAATTCTTCTGGGGGCGCTCCGGGAGGCGGAGCGGATCGGGCGGGAGACGGCTTACTACGGGCCCGTGGACCTGCCGGCCCGGCCGTCGGACCCCTTCCGCTGGCTGGTCCTCAAGATGAGCTGGATCGCCTGGGCCGCCCTGCTCATCCTGGCGATCCTGTTTGTCTGGGGAGCCAAGCGGGTGGTTATCCTGAGCGCCTTCCGGGTGCTCAACCAACCCCTGCCCATCGGGGACCTCCAGTTGAGCCTGTCGGGGCTCATGTGGGCCGTGGTCGTTATCCTCTTCACCCACGCCGTCGCCGGCCTCTGGAAAAACACCCTGTCCATTCGGATCTTCGCGGACAGCGGCCTGGAGTCGGGCCTGAAGAGCTCCATCACCGTCATCACCGTCTATCTCCTCTGGGGCTTCGGGATTCTGCTGGCGCTGAACGTCGTGGGGGTGAGCACCACCTCCATGGCGGTGGCCTTCGGTGCCCTGGGCATCGGCCTCGGCTTCGGCCTCCAGAACATTTTCAGCAACTTCGTATCCGGCATCATTCTCCTCTTCGAACGGCCCATCCAGGTGGGCGATGCCGTGGAAGTCAACGGGATCTGGGGCGAGGTCAAGCGGATCAATGTCCGGTCAACGGTGGTCCAGACCTACGACAACGCGGCGCTCATCATCCCCAACTCCGATTTCATCAGCAGCCAGGTGACCAACTGGAGCTTCAAGGACGTTCGAATCCGGCGAATCATTTCGGTGGGGGTCGCCTATGGCTCGGACGTGGAGGCGGTCAAGCAGGTCCTCCTGGAAATCCCCGACACGATCCCCAACGTCCTCAAATATCCCCGCCCCTACGTCCTGTTTACCCATTTCGGGGATAGCTCCCTCGACTTTGAGCTCCGGCTCTGGACCGACATCGACAACATGCTCACCGTGGACAGCATGGTCCGGTTCGAAATCAACCGCCGGTTCAGGGAAGCCGGGATTCAGATCCCGTTTCCCCAGCGGGATGTCCATTTCTATCCGGAAAGGCCGGCACCGGCGTCATCGGCCATGGAAACCGCTCCGCCCGATGGCCCGCCCCCGGGCGGTCATGACGGCAAGCCGGGGATCGACGAGAATGATGATTGATTAAGATGAAAGAAAAGCACCGAAAGCCGACAATCGCGGAAATGCTCGGCGAGCTGAAAAGAATCCGGCAATCAGAACGAGTGGATATCGACGATCCGGAAAGACGTGACCGATACAATTCGCTTGAGGATGAAAA
>CAZWGY010000152.1:0-9818 GCA_964633575.1 uncultured Desulfobacteraceae bacterium | reverse complement strand
TGCTCCCATAAGACTATTACATGAAATCGGCCCCAAACCAAACCTTGTCCTGTAGGGACATTGAAGAAATAGCGTGGGGATTTATCCCCACGCGCGAGGCCGGCAAAAGGTATATTCACCCCCTTCGGGGCCGGCGCGCACCGGCGGGTTGAACCGGAGACATCCGAGGTTTTGAAAACCTCGGAGGTCTGGCTCCGTTCCTACCCACCCCACCGGTCATTGTGGACCCGCTCGGGTTTGAACCGGCTTGGTGAGGGCAGGGTCTGGTCCGGGTGGCCGATAACCACGAGGGCCAGCGGGATCACGTTATCCGGAAGTCCCAGCAGCCGCCGGAAGCCGTCGATCCGGTCCTCCATCGGATAAATCCCGGTCCAGACCCCGCCCAGGCCGATCCCGTGGACCGCCAACAGGAGGTTTTCCACGCAGGCCGAGCAGTCCTGGACCCAGAAGCCGGGGAATTTTTCGAGGCTCAGGTCCCCGCAAACAAGGATGCTCAGGGGCGCCTGGTCGGCCATGGCGGCGTAGGGGTTGATCGACTTGACCCGATCGAGGATGTCCCGGTCCCGGATCACCACGAATTGCCAGGGCTGAGCGTTGCCGGCCGACGGGGCCATGGAGGCCGCTTCCAGGATCGTCCGGATCTGGTCGTCGGTGACCGGCTCGGAGGTGAATTTTCGGATGCTGCGTCGGGTCCGGATGGTTTCGATTATGTCCATGGGTGCCTCCCGTCTGTCTGGATTAAAATTCGGAGCCAGCCGTCATTTGCCTCCATCACACGATTCGCACTCGCAGCCGCACGCCAGGCCCCGGGCTTTTTCAAAGGCCTCCCTGGCTTCGCCGTAGGCAAACCAGGCGATGACAAAGGCGCCGATGGCGTCCAGGCCGCCGATCCCGGTGAGCTCGTAGCCGGCCGAGGCAATCAGGAGGGCAATGGAGAGATACATGCAGGTCATGGTGCAGTGGGCGTCGGCCACGATGGCCTGGGAGTCCAGAGCCCGGCCGACGTTCATCTTGAAACGGATCAGGGCCCACATGGTGAAGATGGAGATCGTGGAGATGACGATGCCCCAGAACGTGGTCACCGGAGCGTGTCCCCGGATGATGTTAATCGCCCCGGTGACGGCCAGGCCGGCGGCGAGGAGGTAAAAAGCGGTCCCGGTGATCCGGAGAGCCCGCCGCTCGAACGGGTCGGGGAGCTCGTCGGCGTTGCCGGCCAGGCGCCGGGTCAGGTGCCAGATCCCGATTCCGGAGATCACCTCGACGAAGGAATCGAGCCCGAAGCCGAAGAGAGCCAGGGTCTCGTCTTCGAGGCCGAAGCCCACCGACACCAGCCCCTCGACCAGGTTGTAAATGATGGTGATGTAGGCCAGGACGAGGGCCTGGCGGTAGAGCCGGGGTCGGTCGATGATGTCAATCGGCATGGGTCGTCTCCCGTAACGGCTATTCAACCCGGGTCCGGTAGAGCCGAAGGCTGTTGGCCACCACCGAAATGCTCGAAAAGGCCATGGCAAAGGCCGCCAGGATCGGGTGGAGCTGGCGGAGAAAGCCGGGGACGGATTCGAAGGGGTAGAGGACGCCGGCGGCCACCGGGATCAGGATGGCGTTGTAGAAAAAGGCCCAGAAGAGGTTCTGTTTGATGGTCCATAAGGTGGCCCGGCTCAGGCCGATGGCCCGGGGGATGCCGGTGAGGCTCCCCGAGGAGAGGATCACGTCCCCGGTCTCGATGGCCACGTCAGTGCCGGTCCCGATGGCAAACCCGACGTCGGCCTGGGCCAGGGCCGGGGCGTCGTTGATTCCGTCGCCCACCATCCCGACCCGGCCGCCGGTCTCCTGGACCGCCTTGACCCGGTCCGCCTTCTCGTCCGGCCGGACCTCGGCGTGGACGGCGTCGATCCCCACCTGGGCGGCGATGGCGTCGGCGGTGGCCTGGTTGTCACCGGTGATCATGACCACTTTGAGTCCCTGGTCGTGGAGCCGGCGGATGGCGTCGGCCGATTCCGGCTTGAGGGTATCGGCCACGGCGATGATCCCGGCCAGCTCATCGTTGACGGTGACGACCATGGCGGTCTTGCCCTCGGCCTGGAGGGCTTCGATCCGGTCCCGGGCCGATTCGAGGGTCGCCGGGTCGAACCACTTGGGCTTCCCGATCTTCACCCGGTCGCCTTCCACAGTGGCCTCGACCCCGAAGCCGCCGGAGGCTTTGAAGTCCTCGGCTTCGGGCGGTTTCAGGCCCTCGTCCCGGGCGGCGGCGGCCACCGCCCGGCCGAGGGGATGTTCGGAGCCGTGCTCGGCGGCGGCGGCCAGGGTCATGAGGGCCTCCCGGTCGTCGAACCGGCCGACGGGAAAGACATCGGTTACCGACGGCTTGCCCTCGGTGATGGTGCCGGTTTTGTCGAGGACCACGGTGTCCAGGCGGGATGCGGTCTCGAGGGCTTCGCCCCGCTTGAAGAGGATGCCGTGCTCCGCGCCCTTGCCCGTGCCGGCCATGACGGCCGTGGGGGTGGCCAGCCCCAGGGCGCAGGGGCAGGCGATGACGAGGACGGCGACCATCCGGATCATGGCGGGGACGAAATCGCCGCTCAGGGACCACCAGACGATGAAGGTTACGGCCGCGATCCCGATGACCGCCGGGACGAAAACCGCCGCCACCCGGTCGGCCAATCCCTGGATGGGGGGCTTGCTGCCCTGGGCTTCCTGGACCATCCGGATGATCTGAGCCAGGGCCGTCTCCCGGCCCACCCGGGTGGCCGTAAACCGGATGAGGCCCTCGCCGTTGACCGTTCCCCCCACCACGGTGTCCCCGGGGGCCTTATCAACGGGGATGGGCTCGCCGGTGAGCATCGATTCGTCCACGGTCGAACTCCCGGAGATCACCTCGCCGTCCACCGGAATCCGCTCACCGGGCCGGACCAGGATAACGTCGCCCTGCTCGACCTGGGTCAGGGGGACCGTCTTTTCCTCGCCGTCCTCGATCACGGTGGCGGTGTCGGGCCGGAGTCCCATGAGCTTCCGGATGGCACCGCCGGTCTTCCCCTTGGTTCGGGCTTCGAGCATCTTGCCCAGCTTGATGAGGGTGATGATCACCGCCGAGGTCTCAAAATAGACGTGGTCCCCGGCGGCCGGGTAGAGGAGGACCGCGATGGAGTAGAAGTAGGCCACCGACGACCCCATGGCCACCAGGACGTCCATGTTGGCCGACCGGTTCCGGAGGCTCTTGTAGCCGCCCACGTAATAGTCCCAGCCGGTGTAGAACTGGACCGGAGTGGCCAGAACGAAAAAGAGCCAGCTCACCCACGGCGCGTGGCTCCAGGCCCCGATAAGGCCGAAGTCCCGGCCCATGCTCAGGATGAAAAGCGGGAGGGCGAAGGCGGCCCCGACGAGGAACTTGATCGTCTGGTCCCGAATCTCCGCCTCACGGGCCCGCTGCTCGGCGTCCTTTTCGCCGGTTTCGGCCGAGTCGGGCCGGATGGCGCCGTACCCGGCCTTTTCGATGGCGGCGATGATCTCGTCGAGGCTCGTCTCCGACGGGAGGTATTCCACGGAGGCCCGCTCCGAGGCGAAGTTGACCGAGGCGTCGGTCACCCCTCGGACCTTTTTATTAAGGGTCCGCTCGATGTTGGCGGCGCAGTTGGCGCAGGTCATCCCGGTGACGGGCAGCTCGATCTTCTCCCGGGCCACGCCGTAGCCGAGCCCCTCGATTTTCTTGAGGATATCCGGGACGGAGACCGCCTTGGGGTCGAACTGAACGGCGGCTCCCTCGGAGGCGAAGTTGACGGTTGCATCCGAGACGCCGGAGAGCTTTTTCAGCCCCCGCTCGATATTGGCGGCGCAGTTGGCGCAGGTCATCCCGGTGACGGGGATGTTGATCTGGTTGTCGGCCATGGCGTTTCCCCCTTATTTGGATTTTAGATTTTTGATTTTGGATTTTTGATTTTGGAATAATAAATCATCAGTCCTCGGCAATCAGCAATCAAAAATCAGTCGTCAAACACACTATTGTAGGGGCGGACCCGTGTGTCCGCCCATATCATGCGAGCCTCCCTAAATTTAGGCACCCGGCCCCCGACTGGCAAACCCGGCCCGCTCCGTTGTCGGGAAATAGGGTGAAAACAGCGGAGAAATGGGGTCAATACCCGATTGTGGACCCGCCGTGGTCCCCGTATCCTGAACCGGTATGATGAAAGATCGAAAATATTGGCGACAATGGGCGGCGGCGCTCCTGCTGGCCTCTCTCGCCGCCGGCTGTCCTCAGACGGACACCGGAGGCGAAAAGGGGGGCGAGCCGGAGGTGCCTCATGGCTACATGGCGACCCTGGAATTCATGGCGGACGGGCGGTTGATCGGGTTCGGTCCCTTCGTGGGCTACTACTTCCGGCCGATCGACCCGTCCGATCTCACCCGGCTCCGGTTCGTCTGTTTCAACGAGCGGGGGTTTTACGCATCCGACATGCCGGCCGGAGCGAAGCTCTACGAGGGCGAGGCCGTCCGGCGGACCCTGGCCGGCGGCGAGCTCCCGTCCATGGAACAGGCCCGGATTCAACCGGTCTTTTTCGACTCGGCGCCCCAATCCTGGCTGGACACGCGGCCGACGCCGGCCGACCAATTCACCCATTTCCACTCGGGGTATGACGCCGGCGGGCCGGTCCGGACCGGCTACTGGTTTCGACACGAGGCGGTTGCGGAGTTTACCTATGACATGGGCGGCCGGGTCTCGGCCGACAGCCCGCTCTACCATCGGGTGATGCCGGGGCCGGACACGGGGTTTGCCCGGATCGTGGAATTCGACCGGGGCCCATCGCCGGATTGACCGGCGGCCCGCCATTTTGACCGTTATTCATTAACCACGGAAGGGAGCACTCAACCATGAGAACGCAAAAGACCTTGAGATACGCCGTGATCGCGGTGATTCTCCTTCTGGGACTGGTCTGGTCCCTGGCCTCCGCTCAAGACGGCGGCCAACCGTATCCCAACGCCGACTTTCTGGCATCGCCGGAATGGATTCGGACCGAGGCCGGGGCCAATGACGTGGCCCTGGTGGATGTCCGGACCGACGAGCACTTTGACGGCCGGCTGATTCCGGGAGCGATCCGGATGCCCTGGTCCCGGTTCCGGTATAACGACACGGCCCGGAACATCGGCGACGTCTTCGTGGGGACGGTCCGGGCCCAGGAGATCCTCGGGGAGCACGGGATCGCCCGGAACGACACGGTGGTCCTCTACGACTCGGTGGAGCGAGACGGCGGAGCCACCGCATCCTACCTTTTCTGGGTATTGGAAGTCCTGGGCCACGAGGAGATGAAAGTCCTGGAGCGGGGGATCGATGCCTGGATCGACGCCGGCGGCGAAACAACCGACACGCCGGCAACCCGGGAGGCGGTCCTCTATCAGGCCCCGTCCAACGAGATCGACCTCTCGAAGGAGGTGACCGGCGATTTCATCCGAGGCCGGTTGGGCGATCCCTATTATCAGATCCTCGACGTCCGCTCCAAAATGGAGTATCTCGGCGAGGCGCCCAACGTCGCCCTGAACGGGAGCGTCCTCAAGCTCGGCCACATCCCCACCGCCTACAATATCGACTACACCCGGAACTGGACCGACCCCGATGTCAAAGCCCTCAAATCCTATGCCGACATCCAGGATATCTACCGGGGTATCGATGCAAACCGGGCGGTGATCACCTATTGTCATTCGGCCCGTCGGGGCTCCTTCGGGTATTTCGCCCTCCGGCTGATGGGCTTTTCCGATGTCCGGCTCTACACCGGCTCCTGGAACGAGTGGGGGAACAAGCGGTTTTTCTATCCGGTGGAAACCGAGGCCAACGTCCCCGCCGGCGAGGGACTTCCCGGCGTCACGGCTCAACGGGCGACCTCCGGCGGACAAGCGGGGGGAATGGCCCCGTCGAGCGGCTCGGGCGGCGGTAAAAAAGGCTACATCTCTTGCGGAGGATAGATTCCATGCGAAACCGACTCCAGACCGATCGATACTGGCGATTTATCCCGACGGCCTTTGCCCTGGCCGGGATCATCGTCTTCATCTTCGCCACCTTCGGCCCGCCGGCATCTTCCAGCGGGTTCGTGAGCACCCTCAAGGGAGCTCTGGCGTGGGTGGCTCCGGAGTACGCGGCGGCCAAGGCTCATTACCAGGCCATACCCGGCCCCGGATCATGGCTGTTCGCCTTTGTGCTGGGCATGGCGGTGGGCGGATTCATCGCCGGCCGGACGTCGAAAACGATTCCGGTGCGGGACATCCCGCCCATCTGGTCCCGGCGGTTCGGCGAAAGCCGGGTTAAACGGTACGCGGCCACCTTTGTCGGGGGCTTTCTCATCCTGTTCGGCGCCCGGCTGGCCGGCGGCTGTACCCTCGGGCTCTTTATCTCCGGTTCCACCCAACTGGCGATCAGCGGGCTCTATTTCGGCGTGATCATCTTTGCCGTGGCCATGCTCACGGCCCGGCTGATCTACGGGGGCGCCGGCGGGAAATCCGGCCCCCGAGAGGAGGCATCATGACCCAGATCTGGCTCGGACTTTTTTCCGGCATTGCCTTTGGATATGTGATTCAGCGGATCGGAGCCACCGACGCCCATCGGATGGCCCGGTCCCACCTCATGCTTGACGGGGACATTCCCCGGTTCATGGTCCTGGCGGTGGCCCTGTCGGCGGTGGGAGTTTTAGGGCTCCAGGCCGTGGACGTGGGCCGGACCCAGGTCCTGCCCACCAGCCTGGTGGCCACCGGTCTGGCGGCCGTGATCTTCGGGATCGGCTGGGGCCTGACCGGGTACTGTCCCGGCACCACCTGGGCGGCGGTGGGCGAAGGCCGGATGGACGCCGTCTTCGCCATGCTCGGCGGCCTGGCCGGCACGGCCGTCTTTGCCCATTTCCACGAAACCCTGATCCCCCTGCTTTACGACCCCACCAACGTGGGTCAGATCACCCTGACCGACCTCTTCGGCCGGCAATGGCTCGCCGTGGCGGTCCTGGCCGTCGGCTTCGGCGTATGCGTCTGGGCGATGGGGTATCTCTGGGGTGACGGAACGGACGACCCGGATGATCCGGACGGCTAAACGGCGGTGGCCGGCCTCCCGTACCCTATTGATTCGGTTCGGCCGGCCGCCCCATTCAATAACCCAACTTCAACGAAAGGTGAGAACAAATGGAAAAGAAAGACGTTTACGAGGAAAAGGTCGCGGCCCAACTGGCCGAATGGCAGGCTCGGATCGACGAGCTCCGGGCCAAGGCCGCCCGTCAGGAGGCGGAAGCCAAGGAGCAGTACCTGAGCGAGATTGAAAAGCTCGAAGCCCGACGCGATGCGGCCATGAATCAGCTCGAGGAGCTGAAAAAGGCCGGCGAAGGGGCCTGGACGGACCTCAAGACCGGTCTTGACCGGGCGGTCTCGGATCTGAGCCAGACGTTTGACAACATAGTCTCCCGGTTCAAGCCGTAACCGGATTCATCCTAACGGATTTTAAACCTGGCCCCGGCGCGGGGGAAGACGCGATCTTCGCCCCGCCGGCGGCTATCTGAAGAAAGGAGCGGACACAATGCGACAAGGACTCATCGGAATCATGGCCATCGGGCTGATACTCCTGATAGGCGCGGCGCCCGCCGGAGCCCAGGACAACGGCTCCGAATCAGCGCCCGCCGAATGGGGACCGTCTGCTATGCATCCCGGATATGCCGGGGACGAGCCGGAAGGTCAGTGGTACTGCCCCTGGTGTGGCGGCGCGGCCGACAGGGGGATGCATCGGGGATACATGCCGGATCAGCGGCGGGGCCATCGCCAGATGCACCGAGGCTACGGCCGGCGGGATTCCGGATATGACCGGGGATGGGGCCGAGCCAGGCCGCGACAGCCGATTAACGCGGATCAGGCCCGGCTGCTGGTTGAAAACTACCTCAGAAACACCCGGAACCCGAACCTGAAGGTCGGCGAGATCACCGAGAAGGAATCAGTCTATGAAGTCACCTTGGTGACCCAGGACGACTCCCTGGTGGACCGGCTGATAGTGGACAAACAGACCGGCTGGTTCCGGTCCGCCTACGATTAGGATACGCTCCAAGTAACTGATTTTTTCCGGGGACGGACGGAGATCCCCGTTGACCGCCGGGCCGCGACGGGATAAGATCAATCCGGATGGTCCACACGACAACGGAGAGATAGCCATGCGGAGATTTTCATCTTACGGTCCGGTGGACAAGGACCTTCACTTCCATGTCCCCCGGGAATCGCTGGTCCAACGGGCTTGTGACGAGCTCATGGGCGAGGACCCGGCAAAAGGCGGCCATTACATCACCGTCTGGGCGCCGCGGCAGTCCGGGAAGACCTGGATCATGCGGGAGGTCCTTTGGAATCTGAGAGCCGATGTTCGGTTCAATGCCGTCAAGATCAACCTTGATGAGCTGAAAGTCGAAAATGATCCGGATCGGGCCGCCGGAATCATCGGTGCTGAGATTTGCCGTCTTTTGGGCTTGGAATGGGGCCGGATGGATACGATCCAGGGATTCACCGCCCTGTTTCTGAAACAAACCCTGAAAAAGCCCTTGATATTGATCCTGGATGAGCTCGATTCGCTGGACGAATCGGTTATATCGGCATTGGTCAGCGTGTTCCGGGCCATTTACATCAGCCGAAGCGAGACTAAGGCGGATTCCGCCGCCGAGGGCTATTGCCTCCATGGCCTGGCCCTGGTCGGGGTCCGCAGCGTCCTGGGAGTTGAAAACGTAACCGGCTCACCCTTCAACATCCAGCGGAGCATGCCCATTCCCAACCTGACACACACCGAAGTCAGGGAGATGTTCGAATGGTATGAGCGAGAAAGCGGCCAGCCGGTCGAGCCGGAGGTCGCCGACCGGGTCTTTGACGAGACCCAGGGGCAGCCGGGGCTGGTCTCCTGGCTCGGGGAGCTCCTTACCGAAACCTACAACCGTGATCCCGCCCGGGCGATTTCAGGAGACGATTTCGAATTCGCCTATAAACGCGCCGTCCAGGTCCTGCCGAACAACAATGTTCTCAACATCATCAGCAAGGCCCGCCGGACGCCCTACGACGAGACGGTCCTGGAACTTTTCCGAACCAGCCGGAAATCCGAGTTCGCCTTTGACGACCCGCACCTGAATTTTCTCTACATGAACGGAGTGATCGGGATCGAGGATGCCGGAACCGATCTCTATGTGAAATTCTCCTGTCCCTTTGTCCACAAACGCCTCTTCAACTACTTTTCCCGCCGGCTTTTCCGGACGTTGGACCGGCTTTACGATCCTCTGACGGACATCGCCTCGGTGGTGGGGGAAACCTCGGTTGATGTGCCGGCCCTGATGGGGCTCTACCGGGAATACCTCGCCCGAAACCGGGACTGGCTGTTAAAAGACGCGCCCCGGCGGAAGACCGACTTGCGGATTTACGAGGCCGTGTTCCATTTCAACCTCTACATGTACCTCAAGCTGCTCTTCCAGGACAAAGGCGGGGAGGTCTTTCCGGAGTTTCCGACGGGAAACGGCAAGGTGGACATCCTGATCCGCCACGCGGGCCGACTTTACGCGCTTGAGCTCAAATCCTTCCGGGACCGGACCGCCCATGCCAGGTCCCTTCTCCAGGCGGCCGAATACGCGACCCGTCTGGGGCTGGACCGGATCTTCCTCATCCTGTTCATCGAGGAGATCGACGCCGACAACCGGAGGGCTCTGGAAACCGTCCACGAAGACGGCGCCACCGGGGTGAAGGTGGTCCCGATCTTCGTGGAGACCGCCAATCATCCGCCCTCGGCCGCCTGATCCGCCCTTCAGCGCCGGAGATCCCCGAACCCGATGCAGCCCGTCATCCGG
>CAZWGY010000151.1:3743-9835 GCA_964633575.1 uncultured Desulfobacteraceae bacterium | reverse complement strand
CGCCGCCGAGAACCAACACCGCGTTGGACCCGCCAAAGGCCAGGGTCTGGGAGAGGGCGACCGCTCCGGAGACCGGGGTGACCCGATGGACCGGGGCGGCCGGGAGGTCCGGGTCCCGCTCCATGAACCCGGCCGAGGCCGGAATCCGCCCGGCCGCCAGACAGGCCAGAGTGAAGGCCGCTTCCACGGCCCCGGCCGCTCCGAGAGTATGGCCGGTGTAGCCCTTGGTCGAGAGAAAGGGGACCCCCGGGAACCGCTCGGCGAATAGCTCGGCCTCGATGGCGTCGTTCTCACGGGTCCCGGTGCCGTGGGCATTGATAAAGGCGAGGTCCGCCGGGGCGATCCCGGCCGCCTGGACGGCCTCATCAACGGCCAGAAGAAGGCCCCGGCCGTCCGGAGCCGGGGCGGTGAGGTGGTAGGCGTCCGATGCGTTGCCATAGCCCAAAACCCGGCCCCGGAGATTCCGAATCCCCGAATCGTCGGGCGCCAGAACCATCATGGCCGCTCCTTCGCCCAGGTTTAAGCCGTTCCGGCGGGCGTCAAAGGGCCGGCACGGCCCGTCGTCGGTGTTCATCAGGGAGATGAACCCGTTGTAGGTGATCTCGTAGAGCTCGTCCGCCCCCCCGGCAATGGCCAGGTCGCAGAGGCCGTTGCGAATCCAGGCGGCGGCCAGTCCGATGGCGTCGGACCCGGCCGAGCAGGCGGTGACCGTCGTCGCCAATGGTCCGGTCAGATCGTATTCCCGGGCGATGGCCACCGCCGGACTGGTGATGGCGAATCGCCGCGCCGCCGGAAGGTAACGAGGCTCGGCCGGGCCATCCGTTTCGGTGGCGGCCCCGCCCACGTTGGTTCCCACGCAGACCCCGACCCGCCGCCCGGTCAGGTCCGCCCGAGTCAGCCCGGCATCCTCGATGGCCTCCCGAGCCGCGGCCAGGGCCATCCGAAGGGTCCGCGAGGGACCGGGGGAGAGGCGGCAGCCGGTCGGGTCGAAAAACAGGTCGGGGAGCTCGAAAACCGGGTGGGATCCGGATGCGGCAAACCGGGTCGGGAGGCCATGGCGACGGGTTCCGGCAAAGAGAGCCGCCATGCAGTCAGGCAGGGTCGGCCCGGCCCCGCAAAGGCAGCCGACGCCGGTGACGGCAACCGGGGAAAGCGGAGTCATCCGGCCTGGCGGGCCTCAATGAAATCGGCCAGGGTCCGGACCGACTGGAGCGCCGGCCGGCCTTCCTTCATGTTCCGAATCTCCACCCCGAAGTGGTGCTTGACCTGGAAAACCAGCTCCACCGCGTCAATGGAATCCAGGCCGAAGGCGTCGCCGAAAAGCGGGTCGTCATCCCCGATCTCCTCGGGGGTCACGTCGTCCAGATCGAGCTCCCGGACAATGATTTCCTTGAGTCGGGCCTTGAGATCCATGGGGTCAGCCTTTCGCCGTTGCCAGGCCGTTTCGGAGGGCGAGGTCGAGGTCCCGGTAGATGGCGGTCTCCTGGTCCGCGCAGTCCCGGAGGATATCGCCCAATGCCGGGTAGGTCTCGCTGTCCGATGCCCGCCCCTTGCAGATCCGGGACCCGGCCACCGCGAAGTCCCGCCACCGGTCCCCGGCCCCGGTCATCCGGGCCGAAAGGGCATGGAGGGCATCAGACGCCATGAGGTCGCCGGCTTCCTGGAGAAAGGCGGCAAAGAGAAACCGGAACCCGCCGCCGCCGGTGCCGATCTCTTCCTGCATCCGGATCATCTGGCCCAGATAGAGGGTCGCCCGGTCCTCGCCCAGCTTAGCCGGCCACCGGGGAACAACCCTGGCCAGGTGACGGATACCCCGAACCCCGAGAAACGGTCCCGGCGCCCGGAGCATGGTCCGGGCAACCTCCCGCAACCCGGTCACGGCGGCTCCGGCCAGGTCGAGGCTCTCGGGGACGGCGGCCACCGTGTACATGTGCCCCCTGGGCGGCATGGGGCCCCTGGCGAACCGTGCCCGCTGGAGGGACTCGGCCGGGCAGCGCACCGGGTCCGGAAAGACCGGATCGCTGATCAGGTACTCGCCATCGACCTTGTCGAAGACCACGATGTTGTGCATGTTGAAATGAAACCGGTACCGCCGTGGAAAATAGGAAAGCCAGTAGGCCCCGGTCCGGCATCCCACCGGGACCCCCTCGGCCAGCTTCCGGTCGAGCGCCGCCATGGCCCGGTCGGGACGGCGGAACCGTTCTTTTTTCAACTTGACCCCTAAGCGTTTGGTGACCCGGCCCATAATCCCGCCGGTCCGGATGCGGAAGGCGGTCAGGGGGAGATGGTTCAGGCGAACAAAGGGGAGATAGCCGAAGAAGATCCCGGAGCCGATCCCGAATGCCATGGCCTCGGTCAGGGCGATGCCGTAATGGGAGAGGAGATTGGCGGTGACCCCGGTTTCGCAATGGGCCGACTGGTGATGCTCGAAGGAAATCCCCATGACGGCTACCGAGCCTCCGGCGCGTCCGGGACTCGACAGAGGTCTTCGACGGTGAGGTTGAAGACCCGGGCGTACCGGGCCAGGATCTCCGGCTTGAGGCGGGCAAAGGGCCGGGGCTTCAGGTGGCGGCGGACCCGCCAGCGGGAGAGCCCGGCGTAGTCGGCCAGAAGTCCGGGGGTCATGAGATTCCGGACCATCTGGTAGGCCAGCGGGCTCCGTTTCCCGGCCCGGACCGCCCGGACCGCCTCGGCGATTTCCGCCTCGATCACATCCCATGCCTGAGCGTTGGCGACGTTCTTGGGCTCCCAGCCGACGCTGGAGACCTTGACGTACCGGCCCGCCTCGTCCACGGCATAGGCGATTTCCCGCATTCCCTCGTTCATGCCGTCTTCCTGCGGCACCTCGGTTGTTTTCATCCGTTTTCCATCCACCCGCGTTTAAATCCGATCTTGCCCGGTGCCGGGCTTCCCTCGAAAGTCTATCAATATGGTCAAACTGGCCGGAGATGTCAATATCAATGTGCGCTCCGAACCACCGGCCGCGGTCGCTACGCCCGCTCCGAAAAGGGCATTCCCGTATTTCGCCACGCCGGACCCCAGCTTTTGACTTGCATCCCCTCGCCGGAGGGGTGTATAAACCGCCTTTTATTGATGGCGACGGAAGCGAGAGTCGAATGCCCACTGGCAGCACCCACGAAATTCAACTGACCATCCCGTTTTGCGACCTCGACCCCATGCAGGTCGTCTGGCACGGCAATTATTTCAGATACTTCGACATGGCCCGGTTTGCCCTCTTCCAGGCGGGCGGCATCGATCTCTACCAGTATTCCCTGAAGCACAATCACATCTTTCCGGTAACCCGAACATCGGTCAAGTACATCATCCCCCTGACCCACAACGAAACCATCCGGTGCCGGGCCACCGCCCTTGACGCGGCCATCAAGATCGTTCTCGCTTTTGAGATCCGCCGCCGGTCGGACGGGGCCCTCTGCGCCTCGGCCCAGGCCGACCAGGTAGCGGTCAAGCTCCCCGAGCGCGAGACCCTCTACGAGATCCCCGAAGACGTCCGGGCGGCGCTGGGGCTCCCATGACCGGAGCGATTCTCGACGCCGCTGCCGCTTCAGCCGCCCGGGTGGCCGCCTGGGCCGACCTCATCGACGCCATCAACGTCTTTCCGGTGGCCGACGCCGACACCGGCCGGAACCTGGTGACCACCCTGGCTCCTCTCCGAACCGCGACGGACCCGGCCGCCACCATCGACGGACTCCGAAGGCAGGCCCGGGGCAACGCCGGGAATATCGCCGCCGCGTTTCTATCCGAGCTTCTGGCCGCTCCTTCGGCCCCGGCGCTTCCCGACGCGGTCCGATCCGGACGGAAAGCCGCCTGGGCCGCCGTGGCCGACCCGGTGCCCGGCACCATGCTCTCGGTCTTTGACGCCCTGGCCGACGGCCTGACCGACACCGAAATCGCCGATCCGTCCCTGGTGGATCGTCTGGCCCTGGCCGTCCGCGAGACCCCTCGGCACCTGCCGGTTCTCCGGTCCGCCGGGGTGGTGGATGCCGGGGCACTGGGCGCCTTTATCTTTCTCGAAGGATTTCTGGGACGCCTCGCCGAGCGGGCGGACGGGCTCGTCCCCCCCACCCGGCGGTTTGCCGGGCAGTTGCGCCGGACCGACCGTCCCGCCCAGGACGGCCTCGCCGGACATTGCGTCCAGGTAGCCGTCGAGCTGGCCCCGGCCGACCGGGACCAGGCCGCCGAAGCCTTCCGATCCGCCGGGGAGAGCGCGGTGATCACCCCGGCTCCGGATGGACTCACCGTCCACCTCCACACCGACGACTCCGACGCCCTCCGCCGCCGGGCGGACCGGATCGGCCGGGTAACCCAATGGCATGACGAGCCCATTGCCGAGGCGGAGATTTCTTTCCCCTCCGGACCGGTCCGGATACTCACCGACGCCGCCGGGTCCGTGAGCCATGAGGATGCCCGCCGGCTGGGGATCACCCTCCTCGACGCCTACGTGACCGTCGGAGACCGGACCCTTCCCGAGACAAGCTGCCCGCCGGAGCTCCTCTACGCGGCCATGCGCGACGGCCAGCGGGTCACCACCGCCCAGGCATCCCGGCTGGAGCGCCATGAGCACTACGCCGGGGCCCTGGCCCGGTTCGACCGGGTCGTCTATCTCTGCGTCGGCTCTGCCTTCACCGGCCATTACCGGGAGGCGGTCGCCTGGCAACCGGACGGCGACCCGGACGAGCGGATGACCGTCATCGATACCGGCGCCGCTTCAGGACGCCTCGGCCTGGCTGCCTTAGCGACCGCCACCGTCGCCCGAACGGCCGACGACCCCGACACGGTAATCCGGTTTGCCCGATGGGCCGCCGAAGCCTCTGATGAATGGGTCTTTATCGACCGCCTTCGGTACCTGGCCGCCGGCGGCCGGATCTCCGGCACGGCCGCCTGGATCGGAGACCGCCTGAAGATGAAGCCGGTGATCAGCCCCCGGCCCGAAGGGGTCAAAAAGCTGGGCGCCGTCCGGGACTCAGCGTCCCAGCATCGGTTTCTCATGCGGCGGTTGGCATCCGCCCTCGCCGACGGCCACCCCGCCTGGGTCCTCCTCCAGTACACCGACGCCGCGTCGGTCGGCTCCGTGGAAGCCGCCGCCTCGGAGATCCGATCCGCCTATCCGGAGGCCCGCCGACTGATCCGCCCCCTCTCCCGGACCTCGGGAGCCCACATGGGACCCGGCACCTGGGCCGTGGCCGTCCTCACCGGCCCGGACCTTCCCGATCTTCCGGCGGACCTCCCCGAGCGGATCGGCCCCCGGCCTTCCGCATCGTCTCCGGGGAATAGCGGGCGGGCGGACACACGGGTCCGCCCCTACGGAGGCGCATGAGCCCCCGTCCCCCCGAACCGCCGCCGCTGACCGCCAGGGGCCTCCACAAGCACTATCGGGGCGCGGCGGTCCCGGCCCTCGTGGACGTGGACCTTGACGTGGCCGCCGGGGAGATCGTCGGGCTCCTGGGACCCAACGGGGCCGGCAAGACCACCGCCATCTCGCTCATGAGCTCCCTGCTCCCGCCGGACCGGGGCGAAGTCTCGATTTGTGGGATCGACCTGAACCGGCATTCCCGCAAGGCCCGCCGCCATTTCGGCCTGGTCCCCCAGGAAATCGCCCTCTACCCGGCGCTCACGGCCCGGGAAAACCTCACCTACTTCGGCCGGCTCTACGGGCTCCGGGGCCGCTCCCTCCACGACCGGGTGGCCGACCGGCTGGAGATGGTGGGGCTCAGCGCCCGAGCCGACGTTCGGATCTCGGTCTGCTCCGGCGGAATGAAGCGGCGGGCCAATCTCGCCGCCGGATTGATCCACCATCCCCGGCTCCTCTTTCTGGACGAGCCCACCGTCGGGATCGACGCCCAATCCCGCCAGATGATCCTCGACCGCCTGGCCGGGCTCCGGGACGAGGGGATGGCCATGGTTTACACCACTCACTACATGGAGGAGGCCGAGGCCCTCTGCTCCCGGATCGCGGTCATCGACGCCGGCCGGGTCATCGCCCGGGGCCGCCCCGCCGACCTGGTGGCAGACCATCCCGACTGCCGGCACCTCGGCGACCTCTTTCTCCGGCTCACCGGCCGGACGCTTCGGGA
>CAZWGY010000151.1:0-3643 GCA_964633575.1 uncultured Desulfobacteraceae bacterium | reverse complement strand
CTGGTGATCGTCGTCTCCCTCGTCCAGGCCAACATCCTGAAAGCCACCGGCGAGACCGACGTCCGACTCCTTTTGGTGGACCGGGACGGCGGCGGGCTCGGAGCGGCCATTGCCGACGGGCTGGCCGATTCCGGGATGACCGTCGAGCGGCCCTCGGCAAGCCGGATGCCATCAGACGGCGAGATTCCCGACGCCCTGACCGACGGCGATTTCCAGTTTTCCATCCTGATCCCCGACGGGACGACGGCGGCCATGGAAACCCGGCTGGGCCAGCGGATCGCCCGGTCCCTGGGCGAAGCGTCGCCTTCGGCCGAAGCCGACCCGGAGGCCGCGCCGATCCGGCTTTACGTGGACCCCACGCTCCAGGGGACCTTCCGGTCGGCGGTGGCCGCCGCCCTCACCGCGATGCTCCGGTCCGCCGAAAAGGAGATGATGGCAAGCGCCATGTCCGATGCGGTCGAGGCCACGGCCGACCGGATCATCTCGGGCATCACCGGGAGCGACGAGCCGGTCTTTCCCCGGATCGACCCCGGCTGGGGCCGGATCGATCTGGCGACCGTCGAGCTCCGGCAGACCGGCCGGGGCGGATTCGACGAGCTTCCCTCGGCGGTCCAGCAGAACGTCCCCGCCTGGGCTCTTTTCGGGATGTTCTTCATCGTGGTCCCCCTGGGCGGGTCGATCATCCGGGAGCGCGACGAGGGAACCCTCCGCCGGCTGATGACGCTTCCCGTGCCCTACGCCGTTCTCCTGGCCGGGAAGGTGGTGGCCTATCTCCTGGTCTGCTTCTGCCAATTCGGGATCATCCTCTGCATCGGCCGGTGGCTCCTGCCGCTTCTGGGGACCTCCGCCCTCGAAATCGGGACGGCTTACGGGGCCATCGTCGCGGTGACCGCCGCCTCGGCTTTGGCCGCCGCCGGGTACGGGATCATGCTGGGGACCCTGGCCCGGACCTACGAGCAGGCGTCCATGATCGGCGCCGTCTCGGTGGTCATCGCCGCCGCCCTCGGCGGGGTGATGGTCCCGGTCTATGTGATGCCCGAGATCATGCGGGAGATCAGCCGGTTTTCCCCGCTGGGCTGGGGACTCGACGCCCTGACCGACCTCTTTGTCCGGTCCGGGGACCTGTCCGCGGTTTACCCGCGAATCGGCTATCTTCTGGCCTTTGCGCTGACAACGCTGACGGTGGGCTGGCTGGGGTTTTCCCGCCGGCGACCCTGATGATACACTCGAAGAAGGAGAAACCATGACCAACGAGCCGGTAACCCTGTCCGGTGAGGGACTGACCATCGCGGACCTGGTCCGGGTGGCGAGACACGGCGCGCCCGTCCGGATCACCGATGATCCGGCGGTCCGAAACCGGATCGACCAATCCCGACGGATCATCATGGCCGCGGTGGATGCCGGGGCCTCCATCTACGGCGTGACCACCGCTTTTGGCGGGATGTCCAATGTCCGGGTCCCGTCCGATGCCGCCGCCGCCCTCCAGAAGAACATCGCCTGGCCCCACAAGACCGGCACCGGCCCCCTCTTGCCCGATGCCGATGTCCGGGCCGCCATGCTTCTCCGGGCCAACTCCCTGACCCGGGGCGTCTCCGGAGTCCGCCCCGAAATCATCCACCGGCTCGTTGACGCCGTCAACGGAGGCCTCACCCCTCACGTCCACGAAATGGGCTCCATCGGAGCCTCCGGCGACCTCGTGCCCCTGGCTTATATCCTCGGAGCCGTTGTGGGGCTCGACCCGGTTTTTCGGGTTACCCTCGACGGCGAGGAGCTGGGAGCCCCCGACGCCCTGGCCCGGCTCGGCCTGCCCCCCATCGAGCTGACCGCCAAGGAGGGCCTTTCCGTGATGAACGGCACCTCGGTCATGACCGGGATCGCGGCGCTCAACATCCACGACCTCCGGACCCTGACCGCCCTGACCCTCGGGGCCCACGCTCTCATCTTCCAGGGAATGGGCGCCAGCAACGGGGCCTTTCACCCCTTTATCAGCCGGCACAAGCCCCACCCCGGACAGGTCCGGGCCGCCGACCTCATGCGGGACCTCCTGGACGGGTCCGCCCTGGTCCGCGACGAGCTCTCCGGCAGTCCCCGCGATAACGGCGACGATCTGGCCCAGGACCGCTACGCCCTCCGCTGCCTGCCCCAGTACCTCGGCCCGGTCCTCGACAGCCTGGCCACCGTCGCCTCCCAGATCACCGTCGAGATGAGCGCCGCCACCGACAACCCCCTGGTGGACCCGGAAACCGGGGATTACCGGTACTGCGGGAACTTCCTCGGCCAGTATATCGGCGTGGCCATGGACGCGCTCCGGCGGGACATCGCCATGATGGCCAAACACATAGACGTCCAGATCGGTTTTCTGGTGGCCCCGGAATTCAACAACGGCCTCCCCGCCTCCCTGGTGGGCAACCCGGACCGGCCGGTGAACATCGGCTTAAAAGGCCTCCAAATCACCGCCAACTCGATGATGCCGCTGCTCCTCTTTTACGGCAACGGCCTGGTGGACCGGTATCCCACCCATGCCGAGCAATTCAACCAGAACATCAACTCCCAGGGGTTCGGCGCCGCCACCCTCGCCCGAAAAAGCGTCGAGATTTTCCGCGAATACGTGGCCGTCGCGCTGATCTTCGGGGTCCAGGCCGCCGACCTCCGGACGCATCAACGGCACGGCCACTACGACGCCCGGAAAACCCTGTCTCCCGCCACCGTTCCCCTCTACGAAGCCGTCCGCGACGCCGTCGGCGTCCCCCCCGACCCGCAACGGCCCTACATCCGCAACGACAACGAGCAGGCATTGGACCTCCACATCCAACGGATCACCGAGAGCATCCGGTCTGAAGGCGCCGTGGTCGGGGCGGTTGAGGTGGTGGGGGCGAGACTGGAAATGTAGGGGCGGACCGGTGTGTCCGTCCCTTGTCGGGCGGGTTTTGGCTGCCCTGAGCGGAGAAATCTATCCGCGCTTCGTTTTTGAGCTGTGATTCGTTTTATCTCGTTTATTTTCAGAAATTTACCGCCCAATACGCCGGGATCATGGCATCACTCAGCGCCCTGCCGTATGCAACACTGACAATTCGACTTCGTAAGGCAGGCTGATCAGGACAAACCACTCGGCGGGATAAAGGTAATCCTCGCCGCTTTCGTCTATCACGCGCAAATCCCCGTCCTGTTCCGCGTCCACGTCCGGGATGATGCGATAAATCTTATGCAGCTCCAGGGAAGCCGGATATTCGTCATTGTTTATGCATACTACAAATCTGTTCTCCGTCTGTCTCATAAGCTCAGTCCAGGTATCTCTTACGTTTGATCTCTTTTTTTCCTATGCCGTGCGCCTCGTACCAGTGCAGCTCAGCCCTGCGTATTACACCGTTTCTCAGTCTGACCAGCGCGATGCCCTTCAGCTTGCGCCATTTTCCCTGTCCGTACTGTTTTTCAAGTCGTCTGAGATCATGTATGCCTTTTCCGGATGCCACCACCTCAATTTGCTCTGTTTTGCTGACTATCTCAAAACTCATCAGATTACTTTTGTTCAACTGAATTTTATTGAATTATCAATTCGTTTGCCCAAGATATCCTATAACGCCGGAATAAAACCCTCATGACCGGGTCGGGCACCACGATCACCCCCGTGCATGAAAACGGTTTT
>CAZWGY010000150.1:4958-9868 GCA_964633575.1 uncultured Desulfobacteraceae bacterium | reverse complement strand
CGCCGGCCTCGGCGAACTTCATGATGCCCTTGCAGATGTTGTTGGCCGCGTACATGGCCATCATCTCGCCCGAGACGACGATGTAGATCTCCTGGGCCTTGCCCTCCCGGATGGGCATGGCGAACCCGCCGCAGACCACGTCGCCGAGCACGTCGTAAAAGGCGTAGTCGAGGCTTTCGCTCTCGGCGTAGGCCCCGAGCTGCTCCAACAAATTAATAGAGGTGATGATGCCCCGGCCCGCGCAGCCGACTCCCGGCTCCGGTCCGCCCGATTCCGTACAGAGGGTGCCGCTGAACCCTTCCTTGCGAACGTCCATCAGCTCCACGTCCTCGCCTTCCTCGCGAAGCGTGTCGAGCACCGTCCGCTGGGCCAAACCGCCCAACAGCAGCCGGGTGGAGTCCGCCTTGGGATCGCACCCCACCACCATCACTTTTTTGCCCATCTCCGCCAGGCCGGCGACTGTGTTCTGGGTCGTGGTCGATTTGCCGATGCCGCCCTTGCCGTAAATCGCGATTTTTCTCATGATACATTCCTTAAATCTAAGATTGATATTTGCGTCGAATCCGGTTGTCCAGGATCACGAAGCACCATGCCGTCCGGAGAGATGTATAATCAAAAAACGTGCCAACGAACGGGTTTGTCAGGCGTTAAATGCTTAACTTGCTGTAATTAAAATAATATTTAATTCCATACCGCATATACAATGAGGAGTTATAAGATACATAGCGATCAACAAGATTACAATAATGAAATATAAGACATCTGAAATTACAATAATGTAGTATCACTTGGTATATTTTACTAAAATGTATGCTGGCTTGATCATTATTACAATTATGATTAATTATGTCTATAAATTTCAAAAATGGAGCTTGGCGACAGGTGATGCTTATCGATTCAGGTTTTATTTGTCAACTGGAAAAGTGCAGCTCGGGATCACGATCCCGTACTTCTTCCGGCCAACCCTGATTACGCCATGGCGTGATGGACTCGCTGGGAGAGGCCCTGAGGGTTACCTCTTGCTCCCTGTTTTGGTTTGACGATGAGTGTGATATGGATATTCAGGATCGGCGCCCGCCGTCATCCGTTCCGACAACGGCGACGAAGGCGGGTGATGGGACCGAGACCCATATCCAGACCACGGCGGCGCGGCCGTGAGGAAATTCCTGATGATGGGCGATGATAGCGGAAAAGACGAGCGGAAGACGGATTTCCAGACGACGGCGCTGGAAGCTGAAGTCCGGCGGCTTCGGTCCGTGTTCGAGGGCATGGCCGAAGGGGTGATCACCGTTGACCGTGAGGGACGGGTTAAGGAGATCAACCCGGCGGCGGCGCGGATCACCGGGTGGACCGAGGTCGAAGCCATCGGCCTCCCGGCCGACGAGGTGGTGGTGCTTTTGGGCGATGGGGAACGGCCGGAGACGGATCATCCTTTGGTCCGTGCCCGGACCGGGGGAAGGGAGGTTTCCCTGTCCGAGCCGATCCGGCTCCTGCCCCGGGACGGTCCGCCCGTGTGGGTGGCCGGCACGGCCGCGCCGACCTTTGATGATTGGGGAAAGCCGACCGGCGCGGTCCTGGTGATCCGGAGCCGTGGACGGACGGAGCAGACGCTCCGCCTGATGGAGATTCGGCTGGCGCTCATCGAGTACGCGGCGGACCATTCCGAGGATGATCTTTTGATGCGGGCTCTGGACCTGACGGGCGAGCTGGTGGACAGCCCGGTGGGGTTCTACCATTTTGTGTCGGCGGACGAAAAGACCCTGACCCTCCAGCAGTGGTCTTCACGAACGATCCGGGAATTCTGCCAGATCAATGGACGGGGGATGCACTACCCGGTGGCCGATGCCGGGGTCTGGGTGGACTGTGTCCGGACGAAAACGCCGGTGATTCATAACGACTACGCCGGTCTGTCTCACAAAAAAGGGCTCCCGGAGGGTCACGCGCCGGTGATCCGCGAGCTGGTGGTCCCGGTGCTCCGGGAGGGCCGGGTGGTGGCGATCCTCGGGGTGGGAAACAAGCCGGTGGACTACACCCCTCCGGACGTCGAGATGGTGACCTACCTGGCCGACGTGACCTTCGAGATCGTCCGGCAGAACCGGGCTCAGGTGGCGCTTCTGGAGAGCGAGCAGCGGTTCCGGCGGATCTACGAAAACATGGCGGTGGGCGTGGCCCGGGTCTCCCTGACCTTTAAGATCGAGGGAGCCAACGAGGCCTATTGCCGGATGCTCGATTATTCGGAGTCCGAGCTCATCGGCAAGCACCTTCGGGAGATTACCCACCCGGAGGTGGTGGCCGAGAACCTCCAAAAGCAGTCCCGCCTGGCCGCCGGGGAGATCGATCACTTCCGGATGGAAAAGCGGTTTATCGCCAAATCCGGCCGGACTATCCACGGGGTCCTGGACGCCAACCTGGTCCGGGACGCGGCCGGGACCCCGAGCTACTTTTTGGGCAGCGTCGTGGATATCACCGACCGGAAGGAGATGGAAGCGGCCCTGACCGAAAGCGAAGCCCGGTTCCGCCAGCTTTTCGAAGAAGCCCCGGATGCCATGTTCATCGAGTCTTTGGATGACGAGATCGTTGACGCCAACGACGCCGCCTGCCGACTCCTCGGCTACAGACGCGACGAGCTCCGATCCATGACGATAACCGATATCCAGGTGAATGGAGACGGGGCTGACGGGAAGGGGATGATCGCCGCGGAGCTTGCCCGAGGGCCGGTTTTCGAGGGGATCGACCGGCGCCGGGACGGGACCCCCGTTCCGGTGGAAATCCACAACCGACTGATGCGGATCGGGGGCCGGGACCTGGTTCTGTCCATCGTCCGGGACATCACCGAGCGGAAGCGGGCCGAGGCGGAGCGGGCCCGGCTCCATGCCGCCCTGACGGAAAAGAACGCCGAGCTGGAACAGGTGGTTTACGTGGCCTCCCACGATCTCCGGTCCCCGCTGGTCAACATCGACGGATACAGCCGGGAGTTGGCTTACGGGATCGAGGATCTCCGCGAGGCTCTGGGCGAAGCCGCCGCCGATCCGAAGGTCTCCGGGATCATGGATATCGAGATCCCCGAGGCCCTCCGGTTTATCCGGGCCAGCGCATCCAAGATGGACACCCTGCTGTCCGGTCTGCTCCGACTGTCCCGCTCCGGCCGGGCGGCCCTTTCCATCACGGACCTGGACATGAACCTCCTGTTGTTCCGGGCCGTCGATGCCGTGGACATCATGGTCCGAAAATCCGGGGCGACTCTGACGGTGGAAAACCTCCCGCCCTGCCGGGGGGACGCGGTTCAGGTGGGCCAGGTCTTCTCGAACCTCCTGGACAACGCCCTCAAATACCTCGACCCGGACCGGCCCGGAGTCATCCGGGTCAGCGGCCGGACCGATGGGGATCGGGCCGTTTATTTTGTCGATGACAACGGGATCGGGATCGCGCCGGATCACCAGGAGAAAATTTTTGAGATATTCCACCGGCTCAACCCCGGCCGGAGCGAGGGCGAGGGCCTGGGGCTGACCATTGTCAGCCGGATTTTAGGCCGGCTGGACGGCGACATCCGGGTGATTTCGACCCCCGGCGAAGGGAGCCGGTTCACCGTGACCCTCCCGGCCGCGGTCCGTGAAAGCGAGACTCCATGAAAGGACGGACGATCATGCATCAGGACGTGGTGATACTGGTAGCGGAAGACGACGCGGGACACGCGGGATTGATCCGGAAAAATCTGGCCCGCGCCGGCATTGTCAACGAGGTAATGATGTTTTCAGACGGGCAGGAGATCCTCGACTTTCTCTTCCGGACGGGCAATGGGCCCCACAGGGAGCCCAAGACCGGCTACGTCCTGCTTTTGGACATCCGGATGCCCAAGGTGGACGGAGTTCAGGTCCTGGAGCGGGTCAAGGCCGACCCGGAGCTCCGGAAGCTCCCGGTGGTCATGATCACCACCACCGACGACCCTCGGGAGGTGGACCGGTGCCACGAGCTGGGGTGCGCCAGCTACATCACCAAGCCCATCGACTACGACAGTTTCGTCAACGCCGTCCGTCAATTGGGGCTGTTTCTGGCGGTGGTCCAGGTGCCGACCATCAACGGGGACGAGGGGGCGGAATGAAAGCATCCAACACGGCATCCGATGGAGACGACCTCACCCCCCGAAAAGTATTGGTGGTGGAGGACGACGAGATCCTCAACCGCCTGGCTCAAAAAATCCTGACCCGGGCCGGCTTTGACGCCGAAGGAGTTATGACCGGAGCCGAGGCGGCGGACCGGGTGACGGCCGACCCCGACCTGATTTTGCTCCTCGACCAGGAATTGCCCGACATGACGGGGACCGAACTGGTTCGGACCCTGAAGGACCGGAGCCGGACCGTCCCGTTCGTGGCCATGACCGGACACGGGGACGAGACGGTCGCCGTCGAGATGATGAAGCTCGGGGCGAGAGACTACCTGGTCAAGGGAGCGAACCTCACCGAGCTGCTCCCCAAGGTCTTCAACCGGGTTTTCCGGGAAATCCAGACGGAGCGGGACCTGGCTTATGCCCAGGCGGCGCTCCGGGAAAGCGAGGAACGGTTCAAGCTGGCCATGGAAGCCAGCCGGGACGGAATCTGGGACTGGAACGTCGAGACCGGGGAGGTTTACTTCAGCCCCTCGTGCGCCGCCATGCTGGGGTTTGGTCCCGGCGAGCTCCCCGACAAGATCTCCGCCTGGTCCGACTGGATTCACCCGGACGACCGGAAAGCGGCCATCGGGGTCCCTACCGCGTGCATCGAAAACCGGATCGACAGCTTCCGGGTCGAGTTCCGGATGCGGACCCGAACCGGAGACTGGCGGTGGATTCTGGCGAGGGGCAAAACCGTGGCCCGGCGAGCGGACGGCCGGGCCATCCGGATGGTGGGAACCCATACCGACATCACCGACCAGAA
>CAZWGY010000150.1:0-4858 GCA_964633575.1 uncultured Desulfobacteraceae bacterium | reverse complement strand
CGGACGGCCGGGCCATCCGGATGGTGGGAACCCATACCGACATCACCGACCAGAAACGGGCCGAAAAGAAGATGGCCTACTATTACAACCTCTTCGAGTCGGTGATCAAGCAGGCCCCGTTCGCGGTCCACGTCCTGACCGGGGATTTTGATAACGCCAGTATCCTCATTGAAAACGAGGAGTCCCGCCGGCTGATGGGGCAGGAATTCGAGGGGCGAACGGCGTTGGATCTCAATCTCCCCGACTCGGTCAATGCCCGGTTTTTCACGCCCGACGGGGCGCGGGAAATCCCCCTGCCGGAGATGCCCTCGCCCCGGGCCATGCGGGGCGAGGTGGTCACCAACGAGGAATACCGGTTCCGCCATCCGGACGGCACCGAGTACCTCGTCATCGCCAACGCCTCGCCGGTCCTCAACGAGGCCGGGGAGATCGTGGCGGCCGTCGCCACCTTCCACGACATCACCGACCAGAAGGCGGCCGAGGCCGAAAAGACCCGGCTCGAACGCCAGTTCCAGCAGGCCCAGCGGCTCGAATCAGTGGGCCGCCTGGCCGGGGGCGTGGCCCATGACCTGAACAACCTCCTTTCCCCGATCCTCGGCTATGCGGAGATGCTGGCGGACGCCGCCGGAGCGGACACCGACCGGCGGTGGCAGGCCGGGGAAATCGTCAAGGCGAGCCTCCGGGCCCGGGATCTGGTCCGCCGGCTCCTGGCCTTCAGCCGGCGGCAGACCCTGTCGCTCAAGCCGGTGGACCTCAATGCCCTGGTGGAGCGCTTCCACCCCCTCCTTCGGCGGACCATCCGGGAAGACATCGACATCCGCGCCCATCTATCCCCGAACCTGCCAAAGGTGGCCGGCGACGTCGGGCAGTTGGAGCAGGTGATCATGAATCTGGCGGTCAACGCCCAGGACGCCATGCCGATAGGCGGGGTCCTGACGGTCGAGACCGGAATGGTCGAGCTGGACGAGGCCTTCACGGCCCGGCACGATGACCTGAACCCCGGCCCCCATGTCCTGCTGGCCGTCACGGACACCGGTTGCGGCATGGACGCCGAGACCCGGACCCACCTCTTCGAGCCCTTTTTCACCACCCGGGAGATCGACAAGGGCACCGGACTGGGGCTGGCCACCGTCTATGGAATCATCAAGCAGCATAACGGACACATCCTTGTTGACAGCGAGCCGGGGGCGGGGAGCACCTTCAGTATCTACCTTCCCCGTCATGCCGGGGCCGATGCCGGGGAGACCGATGCCGGGGCATGTTCTTCAACATCCGATCCGTTATCCGCCCCCCGCGGCGCGGAGACGGTCCTTCTGGTGGAGGACAACGACCTGGTCCAGGAGCTTGCCGTCACCATCCTGAAACGCCAGGGCTACATGGTCCTGACGGCGGCGTCGGGGGACGAGGCCATGGCGCTGCTGGACCGTTACGAGGGGCCGGTCCACATCCTTCTCACCGACGTGGTGATGCCGGGGATGAACGGCAGGCAGCTCTTCGAGAAGGCCACCCCCGTCCACCCGGACCTTAAGGTGCTCTACATGTCCGGCTATACCGACAACGTGCTCGCCGACCGGGGCGTGGAGGAGACGGCCGGCCACTTCATCCAGAAGCCGTTTTCAGTCAACGCCCTGGCCGCGAAGGTGAGGGCGATCCTGGATGAATAACCCACGACAGGAAGGATCAGTCGGGTGAGGCTGCCGCTGAGAATCTGGCTTATCGTGCCCTTTTTGCTACAGCTCGGACTGGTCGCCGTGCTGGTGGGAACCCTGGCTTTCGGAGCCGGGCGGACGGCGGTCAACGAGGTGGCCCGGCAGCTCCGCAACGAGATCACCTTCCGGGTCCAGGAGCATCTGGAAAGCTTTCTCGAAACCCCTCATCGGATCAACCGGATCAATGCCAACGCCCTCCGCCGGGGACTCCCCGGGCCGGATGACCCGGCCGCTCTGGAGCACTACTTCTGGGAACAGATCCAGGTCTTCCCGACGGTGACCAGCCTCTACTTCGGCACCCCCGACGGGGGGCTGGTGGACGCCGGTCGCGAGGGGGCCGGCGGGCCGCTCTACGTGATCGCCACCGACAATTACACTCGGGGCACCTTCCGGAAGTTCGCCACGGACCGGATGGGCCGACGGACCGAGCTGCTGGCCGAGATCCCCGACTTTGACGCCCGGACGCGATCCTGGTTCCGGAAGGCCGTCGAGCGGCGCGGCCCGGTCTGGAGCGAAATTTTTATTCTCTTCACCGGCCAGGACCTCAGCATCTCCGCCAGCCGGCCCGTTTTCGGCGCCGAAGGGAAATTCCTCGGGGTCATGGCCAACGGGATTTTCCTGTCCCACCTCAGCGATTTTCTCCAGGGTCTGGAGATCGGCCGGACCGGACAATGTTTTATCATGGAGCGCGACGGGCACCTGGTGGCCGCATCCACTCACGAACCAACGATCACCAACGGGGACCAGGACGAGGAGCCCCGGCGTCGCCATGCCCGGGAGAGTGACTCGCATAAAATCCGCCGGGCCGCTCGGTTTCTTGAAGACCAGGCCGACCAGGGGCCGCTCCGGCTGGGGCCCCAGGGCCACTTTACCTTCGAGATGGATGGAGAGCGTCACTTTCTTCAGATTTCGCCGATCCGGGACCATTACGGGATCGACTGGCGGGTGGTGGTGGTGATCCCCGAGGCGGATTTCATGGCCGACATCCACGACGGGCTCCGGATCACGGCCGTGCTGGTCGCCGCCGCAATGCTCGTGGCGCTTCTCGTGGGGATCGTCACCGCCGGATGGGTCACCCGGCCGGTCCAGCGATTGAACGCATCGACCCGGGCCCTGGCCCGACGCGAATGGCGGGAGCCTGCCCGGCGGGCGTGGATCAGCGAGATCGACCAGTTAGGCCGGTCCTTCGCCCGGATGGCACGCCGGTTGAACGCGAGTCTGGATCGCCTTCAGGCGGAGGTGGCTGAGCGGACCCGGGCCGAGTCCGAGGTCCGGGAGCGGGAACGCCACCTCCGGTCGATCTTCGAAGCAGCCGACCACGTCGCCTTCATCACCGTTGACGCCGACGCAAAATCCCCTCGGATCACCGACTTCAGCCCCGGCGCTGAACGGATTCTCGGGCATCACGCCCAAGACGTCATCGGCCGGCCGGTGTCTAGCCTTCGGTTGACGAACGACCCCGACGCATGGCAGGCCATGCTGGCGGCCTTATGGGCCGGCCGGCCGGGCAAAAGCGGTGAAGCCACGCTCCTGCGCCGGTCCGGTGAAGCCTTTGCGGCTCTTTTCAGCATCCATCCGCTCCGGGACGAGGCCGGAACCCTGACCGGGGCCATCGGGGTGGCCATCGACATCAACCGGCGCAAGCAGGCCGAGGCCGAGCTGCGGAAGATGGAGAAGCTCACCAGCATCGGCACCCTGGCCGGAGGGATCGCCCACGACTTCAACAACATCCTCATGGGAATCTTCGGAAGCATCTCCCTGGCCCGGACCATGCTCGCCCCAGACCATCCGGCCGGCGGACCCCTCGACAAGGCCGAAGGGGCCATGAACCGGGCCACCCGGCTGACCCAACAGCTCCTTACCTTTTCCAAGGGCGGGGCCCCGGTCAAAGAGACCGCCAGCCTGGCCCGGATCGTCGAGACGGTGGTCCGCTTCGACCTCTCCGGCGGCAACGTCAAGCTCCTGATGTCGGCGGACGAAGATATCTGGCCCGCCCGGGTGGACACGGGCCAGATCCAGCAGGTCTTCTCCAACCTCGCCATCAACGCGGCTCAGGCCATGCCCGACGGGGGGCGGCTCCATATCCGGATGGGAAACCACGAAATCACCAGCCCCGCCGACAATCCGCTCAAGCCGGGAAAATACATCCGGACCACGGTCCGGGACGACGGCCACGGCATCCCCGAATCCCGCCTGAACCGAATCTTCGACCCCTACTACACGACCAAGCCCAACGGCTCCGGACTGGGGCTGGCCACCGTCTTTTCCATCGTCAACCGGCACGGGGGCCATATCGCGGTGGACTCGAACCCCGGTAAAGGCACCTGCTTTACCATCCATCTCCCCGCCGCCGATCCGGCCGCGCCTCCCGCCGATCCCCCTCCTGATCTTCCTCCACAACCCGCCTCACCGGCCCGAAAGGCCCGGATTCTTCTCATGGACGACGAGGAGATGATCCGGAACGTGGGGGCTCAGCTACTGATGCGGATCGGCCACGAGGTGGAGACCGCCGCCGAAGGTCAGGAAACCGTTGACCGGTATCGCGAGGCCATGGCGGCCGAAAATCCCTTTGACCTGGTCATCATGGATCTGACCGTCCCCGGCGGCATGGGCGGCCGGAAAGCCGTCCAGGCCCTCCTGGCCATCGACCCCGGAGCAAAGGCCGTCGTCTCCACCGGCTACGCCGACGACCCGGTAATGGCCGACCCCACCGCATACGGCTTTGCCGGGATCGTTCCCAAGCCCTATACCATGGCTCAGTTGAAGGAGATGGTGGATACGGTGCTGACGGGAGAAACAAGGATTTAGGTGATAGGTGATAGGCTATAGGTGATAGGTGATAGGTGATAGGTGATAGGCGATAGGTGATAGGCGATAGGCGATAGGCGATAGGTGATAGGCGATAGGCGATAGGTGATAGGCGATAGGTGATAGGTCATAGCCCATTACCCATCACCCATTACCCATAACCCATCACCCATTACCCATGACCCATCACCCATCACCCATTACCCATTACCCATTACCCATCACCCATTACCCATTACCCATTACCCATTACCCATTACCCATAACCCATTACCCATAACCTATTACCCATCACCCATTACCCATCACCCATTACCCATTACCCATCACCCATTACCCAT
>CAZWGY010000149.1:2800-9872 GCA_964633575.1 uncultured Desulfobacteraceae bacterium | reverse complement strand
CGAGGACGCCCATGAACATCCCCGAACCTTTGAATGCGGCATACATCGACGAGCAGTACCAGCAATGGCGGGAAGACCCCCGATCGGTCTCAAAAGACTGGCGGTTCTTTTTCGCCGGCTTTCAGATGGCTTCGGACCGGCCGGCCGACATCGATGGCCCACCCGCCGCCGCGGGCGGGCTGGAAGTGGCCAAGGTCGAAGCCCTGATCCGCCGCTACCGGGAGCTCGGCCATCTCCTGGCCTGCCTCGACCCGCTAAGCGCCTGCCCCACGGACCACCCTCTCCTCAACCTTTCCGCCGTCGGCCTCTCCGACGCCGACCTCGACACCGTTTTCCCCACTCTAAGCTTTCCGGACACCGATTCGGCTTCCCTCCGGGAGATCCGCCAGCGGCTTCGGGAGACCTATTGCCGATCGGTGGGGGTCGAACTCATGCACATCCAGGACCCTGACGAGCGGGACTGGCTGATCAACCGGATGGAGCCCGACCGGAACCGCCCCGATCTCGATGACGCGGAACGGGTTCGGATTCTGGAAAAGCTCACGGCGTCAGCCATTTTCGAGGGATTTTTGAACAAGAAGTACATGGCCCAGACCCGGTTTTCCCTCGAGGGGGCTGACGCCCTGGTTCCCATGCTCGACGCGCTTTTTCGCTACGAGGCCCGTCAGGACGCCGAAGAGGTGATCCTCGGGATGGCCCACCGCGGGCGGCTCAACATCCAGACCAATGTCTTGAACCGGCCCTTTGAGGACATCTTTGCTCAGTTCGAGCACTGCTACGACCCCGGCTCCGTCGAGGGCTCCGGGGATGTCAAATACCACAACGGCTTTCTCACCGACCTGGAAGTGGCGGATGGCCGGACGCTCCGGGTCTTCCTGGTGGACAACCCGAGCCACCTCGAATCGGTGGACCCGGTGGTGGAAGGCGTGGCCCGAGCCCGGCAGGACATGCTCGGGGACACCGAACGGAAGCGGATCGTCCCGGTCCTCCTCCACGGCGACGCCGCCTTCGCCGGCCAGGGGGTCGTCGCCGAAACCCTCAACCTCTCGGGGCTCGACGGCTACCGGACCGGCGGGACGGTCCACATCATCATCAACAACCAGATCGGCTATACCACGCTCCCCGAGGACGCCCGGTCCACCCGGTACTCCACCGACGTGGCCAAGATGCTGATGGTTCCGATCTTCCACGTCCACGGCGAAAACCCCGAGGCGGTGGTCCACATCGCCCGGTTGGCCGCCGATTACCGCCGGGCCTTTGGCAAGGACGTGGTCATCGACGTGATATGCTATCGCCGTTTCGGGCACAACGAGGGCGATGAGCCCTACTTTACCCAGCCGGGGATGTACAGCCGGATCAAGGAGCGGCCCCCGCTGAACCGGCTCTATGGCGACGCCCTGCTGGAAGCCGGGACGGTGGATAAGGAGACCCTCGAGGGCTTTGAAAAGGAAATCAACGAGAGCCTGGAGACCGCGTTCGAGTCTATCCGAAGCACCGCCTGCGCCTTTCCCGTCTCCGAGACCTATTCGGTCTGGGACGGTATCACCGGCCGGTACACTCACGACCCGGTGGACACCGCCGTCGATCACGACGAGCTCATTGCTCTCGCCCGGAAGCTCAACAGCGTCCCCGAGGGCTTTGCGCCCCATCCCAAGCTCAAGGGACTGTTTAAAAAGCGCTTGGATGCGGTGGAGTCGGGCGAGGGGATCGACTGGGCCAATGCCGAAGCCCTGGCCTTTGCCACACTCCTCACCGAGGGCGTGCCGGTCCGTCTTTCCGGCCAGGACTGCCGGCGCGGGACCTTCAGCCAGCGCCACGGCGTCCTGGTGGACAGCAAAACCGAGGACCGGTACACGCCGCTTTCCCACCTGGCCGACGATCAGGCCCCGTTTTCCGTCTTCGACAGCCTCCTGGCCGAGGCGAGCGTCCTCGGATACGAATACGGGTATTCGGTCGTCCGCCCCGGCGGGTTGACGATCTGGGAGGCCCAGTTCGGCGATTTTGTCAACAACGCCCAGGCGGTCATCGACCTCTACATCGTCAGCGGCCAGTCCAAATGGAGCCGGTTGAGCGGCCTGACACTCCTGTTGCCTCACGGCCTGGAAGGGCTCGGCCCCGAGCACTCCAGCGCCCGGCCCGAGCGGTTTCTTCAGCTCTGTTCCGACGACAACATCCAGGTCTGCAACCTGACCACCCCGGCCCAGTATTTTCACCTGCTCCGCCGGCAGGTCAAGGCCCCGTACCGCAAGCCCTTGATCCTCATGGCCCCCAAGAGCCTCCTCCGGCACCCCAAAGCGGTCTCTAAGCTGTCGGACCTGACCGACGGCGAGTTTACCCCGGTCATCGACGACCCAGATGGCGGCGAGGCGACCCGCCGGGTTCTGATTTGCGGCGGAAAGCTCTACTACGAGCTTCTTCAGCGCCGGGAGGAGCTCAAAGCCGGCGATATCGCCCTGATCCGGATGGAGCAGTATTATCCCTTTCCCAAGGCGGCCATTGAGGAGATCGTTCGGAAATATAACGGGGTCGAACAGTGGTGCTGGGTTCAGGAGGAGCCGGCCAATATGGGCGCGTGGAGCTTTATCTGGGGTCGGCTGGAAACGCTCATCGGCGAGCCGCTCCGGTACATCGGCCGGAAAACCGGATCGAGCCCGGCCACCGGATACCCCCGGATTTACCGACGGGAGCAGGCGGCTATTTTGGAGGAAGCCATCGGCCCGCCGGCCGACCAGCTCAAAGCCTCGGACCGGTATCAGGCGGGATAAACCCTCATGACCGGGGCACCGCGATCACCCCCGTGCATGAAAATGGTTTTTTTACCACTCAGAGCCGCGACCGTCAGGGAGCGGATTTTCGACGATTGATCGGCTCGCCGAGCCGCTCCCTCACGGTCGCGGCTCTGCATTGGCGGTTCCGTTTCCGACCGCGGGGGCGGGCCAGGCGCTGGTCGCCAACACCACGAATAGCACGAATTAGAATTAAAAATTGGTGTGAATTCGTGTTTATTCGTGGTTCTGAATTTTTCGATAGGAGCACCGGCGGCATGGATTTCCACGATAAGATCACGCTCAACCCGGGAACATGGCAGTCCAATGATGACAACCCATCGGAGCGTTGTTTTGCTTTGAACATATCCCCTTTATCCCGGAACGGAAAGACGCTCCCGGCCGGGAGCATCGAAAGGAGCGGGCATGGCAGTTGAGATCAAGATCCCCAGCGTCGGGGAATCGGTGAAAGAGGCGGTTCTCGCCCAGTGGTACAAGGAGGATGGGGACTCGGTGGATGCGGAAGAGCCCCTGTTCGCCCTGGAGACCGACAAGGTCACCCTGGAGGTTACCGCCGAAGCGGCCGGAGTGCTCCACATCCAGGTGGCCGAAGGCGAGACGGTATCCGTGGGCGCGGTGGTGGGAACCATCGACACCGACGCCGCGTCACCGGCCAAAGCGCCGGCGGAGGCCGACGAGCCATCCGAAACCGAGAAAGCCCCCGAGAAGAAGGAACCGGCGGAACCCAAACCCGAGCCGGCGCCCAAAAAGGCCGAGCCGGCCGAAGCCCGGAAACCGGCCGAGCCAAAGCCGACGCCATCGGACGGGACGGAGCCCGTCTATCCGCCGTCGGTCCGGCGGCTGATGGCCGAGCGGGGGATTGACCCCGAGCAAGTCAGCGGCACCGGACCGGGCGGGCGGGTCACCAAGGGCGACGTGATCGCCTACCTCGAGCGCCGGCCGGCGGCGGCGCCGGGTGAAGCCCCCAAGACGGCGGCTGAAACCAGCCCGCCAGCCGAGGATGAGCCTGAAGAGCGCAAGCCCATGACGCCCATCCGGAAGCGGATCGCGGCCCGGCTCCTCGAGGCCCGGCGAAACACCGCCATGCTCACTACCTTCAACGACGTGGACATGAGCCGGATCATGGCCCTCCGGTCCGAATACAAAGAGGCCTTCAAAAAGAAACACGAGATATCCCTGGGGATGATGTCCTTTTTCATCAAAGCCTCGGTGGAGGCGCTCAAGGCATTTCCCGCCATCAACGCCTATATCGACGGCGATGAGATCGTTTATCACCACTACTACCACATCGGCGTGGCCGTGGGCTCCGATCGGGGCCTCGTGGTCCCGGTGATTCGACACGCCGACCGCCTCGGCTTCGCGGGCATCGAATCGGCCATCATCGACTATGTGAACAAGATCAAGGAGAACCGGCTGGAACTGGCCGACCTGGAAGGCGGGACCTTTACCATCACCAACGGCGGAGTCTTCGGGTCGATGTTGAGCACCCCGATTCTCAACACCCCCCAGTCGGGCATCCTCGGGATGCACCGGATTGACAAGCGTCCGGTGGTGATCGACGATGAGATCGTCGTCCGGCCGATGATGTATATCGCCCTGAGCTACGACCACCGGATCGTCGATGGCCGGGAGGCCGTGACCTTCCTCCGTCGGATCAAGGAATGTGTCGAAAACCCGGAACGCATCATGCTGGAGATGTAGATATGGCGGCATCAAACGAAACTTACGACCTGATCATCATCGGCAGCGGCCCCGGCGGGTATGTGGCGGCGGTCCGCGCGGCCCAGCTCGACATGAAAGTGGCCTTAATCGAACGCTACTCCCGCCTCGGCGGCGTCTGCCTCAATGTCGGCTGCATTCCGAGCAAGGCCCTGCTCGATTCATCCGAATACTATCACCTGGCCCGGGCCCATTTTACGGATCACGGGATCGGCGTCAGCGAGCTCAGTCTCGATCTTAAGACCATGATGGCCAGAAAGGACCAAGTCGTCGCCGAGCTCACCGACAACGTCGCCAAGCTCATGGCCGGAAACGGCGTGACCGTTATCAAGGGCACGGCCCGGCTGGCAGGGACCGACCGGGTGGAGGTGACCGATTCGGAAGGCAAGAAACAAACCGTGACCGGCGGGAAAATCCTTCTGGCCACCGGTTCCGAGCCGGTCCAGCCGCCGGGGCTCGCCTTTGACGACGACCGGATCGTTTCCTCCTCGGGGGCTCTGGCCTTTGACGCCGTCCCTGAGCACCTCGGGGTCGTCGGCGGCGGCTACATCGGCCTGGAGCTGGGTTCGGTCTGGCTCCGGCTCGGATCGGCGGTCACCGTCATCGAGATGCTCCCGACCATCACCCCGACCCTCGACGGCCAGGTGGCCCGGACCCTCAAGCGGATTCTTACCCAGCAGGGATTTGCCTTCAAGATGAAAACCCGGGTGGACGCGGCCGAGGTGACCGACAACGGGGTCAACGTGACCCTGGCCGCGGACAAGGGAGAGGAAAAGCTCTCGGTTGACCGACTCCTGGTGGCGGTGGGCCGGAAACCCCGGACCGGCGGACTCGGGCTGGATGAGGCCGGGGTCCGGATCGACGATAAGACCGGCCAGATTCCGGTGGACGCCGAATACCGGACCAACATCGAGACGATCTACGCCATCGGCGACCTGACCCCCGGCCCCATGCTCGCCCATAAGGCATCGGCCGAAGGCATCGCCGCGGTGGAGTCCATGGCCGGCAAGGCCGGCGAAGTCAACTACGACGCCATGCCGGCGGTGGTTTACACCTGGCCGGAAGTGGCTTCGGTGGGGATTACCGAGGAGCAGGCCAAGGAGCGGGAACTCCCCTACTGCGTCGGATCCTACCCCTTTTCCGGCACCGGCCGGGCCCGGTGCATGGGCGAATCCGACGGGTTCGTCAAGCTCATCGCCCACTCGGAGACCGACCGGATTCTCGGGGTCCACATCATCGGCCCCCGGGCCGCCGACATGATCGCCGAATGCGTCCTGGCGCTGGAATTCGGGGCGAGCGCCGAGGACATCTCCCGGACGATCCACGGCCATCCGACTTTTGCCGAGGCTCTCCAGGAAGCGGCCATGGGCATCCGGGAATGCTCGATTTACGCATCCTGATCCATTTTACCCGACCTGGGACGCCCGGCGTCCCCGCCTGATATAACCACCAGACGCCACGACAAGGAGTAGAAAACGTTATGGCTGAAGACACCATCCACGACCTTGTGATCATCGGCGGCGGCCCCGGCGGGCTGACCGCCGGCATTTACGCCATGCGCGCCGCGCTCGATACGGTCCTCATCGAAAAGGGGGTCCCCGGCGGGCAGGTGACCATGTCCGACGAGGTGGAAAACTACCCCGGCTTTACCCAAATCGGCGGGGCCGAGCTGAGCCAGAAATTCGCCGAGCACGCCCAGGCCACCGGCCTCGACATCACCAGCGCCGAGGTGACCGCCGTGGAGCCTGGAATGGAGCATCACACCGTCCGGCTCGACAACGGATCGGTCCTGAAAACCCACGCGGTGATCCTGGCCACCGGCGGCAACCCCCGGGAACTGGGCATCCCCGGCGAGCGGGAGCTTTACGGCAAGGGCGTCTCCTACTGCGCCGTCTGTGATGGGTTCTTCTTCCGGAACAAAACCGTCGCCGTGGTCGGAGGGGGGGATACCGCCGCCGAAGAAGCCCTCTACCTCTCCAAGCTGGCCGAGCAGGTTTATCTCATCCATCGCCGCGACGAGCTCCGCGCCAGCATGATCCTCCAGCAGCGGGTCAAGGATGAATGCAAGATCGAAGTTATCTGGAACACGGTGGTCACGGAGATCCGGTCCGAGGACGGCGCCGTCCGGAGCGTCCACCTCAAGGACGTCCAGACCGGGGCTGAGCGGGATCTTGCCGCCGACGGCCTCTTCATCTTCATCGGCTTCGTACCCAACAACGGCCTGGTGCCCAAAGGCGTGAAACTCAATGCCGAAGGCTACGTCGTCACCGACCACAAGTGTGAAACCGCCATTCCCGGCATCTACGTGATCGGCGATCTCCGCGAAAAATACGCCCGCCAGATCGTTATTTCAGCCGGGGACGGCAGCACCGCCGCCCTCGCCGCGGCTCACTACGTGGAGACCAAAAAGGCCGAAGCCGCCTGCAAAATGTAGGGGCGGCCCCCCGTGGCCGCCCTGCATATTACAGAGCCGCGACCGTAAGGGAGCGTAAGGGCGTGCCAATCGAACGTCGAAAATCCGCCCCTGTTTGAAGGGACATGAAAGGACTCAAGGGACCGAAAGGGCG
>CAZWGY010000149.1:0-2700 GCA_964633575.1 uncultured Desulfobacteraceae bacterium | reverse complement strand
GGACTCAAGGGACCGAAAGGGCGGGTTGACTGGAGACCTCCGAGGTTTTGAAAACTTCGGAGGTCTTTCCCGGGAGCGCGGACACGCGGGTCCCCGTTACCCCCGCCGCAGATCCGAGATGTCCTTGTGGTCCTTTAAGAGAACCCCGAGGGAGGGCAGGTCCGAGAGGTGGCGGGGGTCCAGGCGGGAGACATCGACGTCGGCGGCCAGCGATAGAACCCGGAGCCAGACGAGCAGCTCCCCGGTGGCCGGTTTCTTTCTCGGGGACCGGTTCCGGATGGCCCGAAAACAGCGGATCGCCATCCGGATCACATCGTCATTCAGCCGGGACAGCTCGTCCCGCCGGGCCGCCACCGCCTCCTCGACGATCTTGTCGTCAAACACGATGTGATGGTAAACGCAGCGGCGGAGAAATGGCTCCGGCAGGCGCCGCTCGCTGTTGGAAGTGATAAAGACCACCGGCCGGAGATGCCGGGGCGCGTCGATTTTATCGCCGGTCTCCCTGACCGTGATCTCCATCTTGTCCAGCTCATGGAGGAGGTCGTTGGGAAAGTCCCGGGGCGCCTTGTCGATCTCGTCGATCAAGACCACCCGGGGCAGGCCCGTTTTTTTCGCCTCGTCAAACGCCGTCCAGAGCGGCCGCTTTTCCACGTATTTGTGCTTGTCCAGGGGCGGCGGACAATCTCCCTCGGCCACCGGCGCCTGCTTTTGGGCCATGTTGGCGTCGTGGAAATACCCCACCGTGTCGAAGTGGTAGAGGAGATCCCTCGCCGTGCAGTCGGACTTGACCTGGAAATGGATCACCGGCTCGACCCCGAGCTTGTAGGCCGCGTAGTAGGCCGCCTGGGTCTTGCCGGTGCCGGCCTCGCCGGTGATCAGGAGCGGCTCGCCCACGGCGATGGCCGTGTTCATGGCGATCTCCAGGGCCTCTCCGGGAACGAATTTCCGGGCCTCGGCCGCAAACGACCGGTCGATCTCCGCGAACGGCCGGCGCGACAGCACCGACGGGTCGGTCAGGCCGCCCTCCCGCTCGCTCCGAATCAGGTTGAGCATATATTCCGTCATGGCAGTCCTCAAAAAGCCTCAGTAGTCCTCGTCGTACTCATCCGCCTCGGTACCCCCCGTCTCCGCTTCATCGCGTGCCCAAGCCCGGTCGAGTCGGGCTTTGAGCGCCTCGATGGTGGCTTCGTAACGGCCATCGGTCTCGGCGAAGACCTCGTCGATGATCCGCTCCCGATGGCGGATCGGCTGGCGAACGGTATGGGTCCGGAAAAAGTCGATGAGATGTTCCCGTGCAAGGCGCTCCATCCGGTCGAGGAGGTGAAAGGATAGATTCCGGTGGTCCCGGCTCATCAGCTTCTCCCGGTCCAGGATCAGATTCCGGAACGCGTGGGGCTTTGCCACCACGAACGATATCCCCAGGAGAATGTGTTGGCGGGGCTCCAGCAACGGGGCGACGACCCGGTCCCACCAGTCGATATACAGCCTGAGGTGTCTCGGGTTGAACCGCTTCTTCTTGCGGATGGGCAGGTGGCGGACGTAAATCAATGTCGGCCGGTCGGCCCCGCCGGCCCACCCGCGAATCCGGCCGGGGATGTCCTTAAGCCGCGTCACCTTGAAGGCCCGGAGCAGCATCGCTTCAAATCCGCGTTCCTCGTCGTCCTTGAGAAAGGTATCTGGCCACTGGGGCCGCACCGGGTGGAAATGGGCCGTCTCGGGCAGCTCCCCCCGGAGCTCCCGGTCCAGCCTCTCGTGAAAGGCGTCATGCCCCTGGCCATCCTCGCCGTACCAGACAAAGGCCAGTATCCCGATCTTGCCGTCCTTGACCATCTGACGAACCCGGTAGCCGACCTCGCCGAACTGATTGACCCGGTCCACCTTGAATTCCCAGTCCGGGTCGTGGATCTCCCGGCTGAGCGGCGGCAGGGGATCGGCCCGCCAGTTCCGGTATCCGGTGTGGAGCACCGGGGTCATCCACCGGACGTCGGCCGTGGAGAGGTCCTGATCGGTCATGGCCCCGTAGAGCCCGTTGATGGCCGTGTGCGGGGGCTCTCCCCGGAGCAGGACCGACTCGAAAAAGGATAGCGCCTGGGCCTGGGCCGCCGGGATCATGGCCACGGTCCGGTTGCTGACCACCGCCGGGATGTGCCGAACCAGTCGGGAGCAGATCCCCAGATGACCCCCGGCATCCCCATGGCAGCAGTTGAAATAGGCCAGCCTGGGGGGCTGCTCCAGCTTGGACAGCTCGATCTCCACGTCCCGGACGGGCGTTTCAGCGGGCCGGCGATCAGCGTCTTCGAAAATCAGGCGGGATCGGCCCGAGTCCCCGGCCCCGTGGCCGTAATAATAGACGATGTGCGTTTCGGGGAGCCGGACCGCCTGGCAGAATTCTTGCCAGGTCTGGACGAGCTTGATGTGCCGGCCGATCGCCAGTCGGGGATCGGCGCTGGACAGGAGGTCTTCGATCTCGCGGAGATGGGCTTCGGCAAAGGTTGGCGGAACCCCTTCCGGCTCCGGCGCGGCAATCAAGATGGTGGGCGAGGGCGGCAGATCACAGTCGGTCAGGTTGACGCCGGGGGATGGCGTGACCGCCCAGCCTTCGGTGAGCAGAAACACCCCGTGCTCGTCTGCCAACAGGGTCCAGGGGAGCCGCCGGATGTGCTCGTCCGCGCTGAGGATGTGGACCCGGACCGACCCCGA
>CAZWGY010000148.1:0-9934 GCA_964633575.1 uncultured Desulfobacteraceae bacterium | reverse complement strand
GGAGGTTCGGCGGATGGCTGATGCCGGCGCTTTACGTGGTCTTCAGACCCCGTAGCGCCGGAGGATTTCCATGTACCGTTCCTTATTCATTTCATCCACGATCAGCATCTTGGTTTCCTTGGCCTTTTTGATCTTTTCGCTGATGGTGGCCAGGTCGGCGGGCTTTTCAATAAAATCCATGGCGCCCAGCTTGATGGCTTCCACGCCCGTTTCGACCGATCCGTGTCCCGTCAGCAGGATGATTTGGAGTTCCGGCCGTTTGGCTTTCATCTGCTTGAGGGCTTCGATGCCGTCCATTCCGGGCATCTGGAGGTCCAGAATTACGGCATCGTAGCTTTCCCGACCGATCTGGTCGATGGCATCGTCGGGCGATTCGGAGGTATCGACATCGATTCCTCGGGATGCCAGCCGTTCCCGCATCACGTCCAGAAAATCGGATTCATCATCCACCAGCAATACTTTTTCAGACATGGCTCGCTCCTTTGGCTGAAGGTTAGTCGTTGGCTGAAGCGCCCGAATCCACCGGCCGGGCGCTCCCGTTATGTTTGGGTAATTGGATGGCGACCCGGTTTTGAACCGGATCGCAGGTCACCTCGGCCCCCAGTTGAGCCGCCAGGGCGGCCCGGTCCGCGTTTAACAATGTATCGGGGGTGAGGTTTAAGGGTTTTTCCCCGGTCAGCCGGATTTCAGCTCCGTCCGGGGTCCGGTCGCAGTCCAGGGATAAGGTCTGGTCGGGTTCACCCGCCTGGATGCCGGCGTCGAGACAGGAGCCGATCAAGTAGATCAGGAAGAACGGTGATGTGGTGACGGTGACGGGCTCGGGGGGATCGATGGCTTCCAGTTTGATGGTCCTCTGACCGGCGCGGCGCTGGAAGAGCGCCGCCGTCAGGCTGACGGTGTCCCCCATCTCCGTGGACCGGCGGTCGTCGTCCACGCTGTGGGCCAGGCGGTTGAGTTTTTTGATGATCCCATCGGCGTTGGCGATCTGGGATTTGATCGCGCCGGCCAGCCGCATCAGTCGTTCCGGGCTCAAGGGGCGGCCTGATTCGTGCATCCGGACCAGGTCTTCCAGGAGCCCGGCGTTTTCATTGATAATGGCCATCCGGTTTTTTATCTCGTGGGAGATGGACGCGATCATGGTGCCGAAAAATTGGAGCCCATTGGCGGCAATGGATTCACTCATCGGAGGCCTCTTTCTGTCGCTGTTGCAACGCGATGCTGATTTTTGCCAGGAGGTCCTCGATCCGGATCGGCTTGAGCAGGTAGTTGTCGGGGCCGGCCTCGCTGGTCCCCGCTTTGAAGGATTCCTCGGACCCGTGGCCGGTGAGGAAAATAAACCGCATCCGGGGACAGGTGGCCTGAAGCCGCTTTTTCAGTTCAATGCCGTTGACCCCGGGCATCTTCATGTCGAGCACGGCAAGATCATGGCAGTCGTCGGCCGCTTTCCGGACCGCGGTTTCGGGGTCAATGGTCCAATCCACGTTTATCCCCCGAAGGCTAAGCCGTTCCGCCAGGGCGCTGACAAATTCCGTCTCGTCGTCAACCAGCAGGATTTTCATGATGCTCTTTCCCCTTCGTTTCGGAAGGTTGATGATGGGTATCGGTTTCGGTGCAGCAGGGCAAGCGGAGCTCAAAGGTGGTCCCGGTGCCGACCTGACTTTCGACGTGGATCGTCCCGCCGAGCTCCTGGACCAGGCCATAAGTGATCGAGAGGCCCAAGCCGGTCCCTCCGCTGGCGGTCTTGGTGGAAAAGAAGGGATCGAAGATCCGCTCGAGGTCTTTTTCCGGGATGCCGTGCCCGTTATCCGCGAAGTGGACCGCCACCTGTTTTAGTTCCTGTTCCGCCGCCGCCGTGATGTGCAGGGACCCGCCGTCCTCGACGGCGGCAAAGGCGTTGGTGGTGAGGTTCAAAAATATCTCCTGGAGACGCCCCTGGTCGCTCCGGATGGCGGGGATGTCCTCGGGAATCTCGACCTGGACATCGATGCGCCGGTATTCGGCTTCCTTGCCGGTGAAGCTGAGGACGTCCTGGATCACCGTTTTCAAATCCAGGGTGATCATCTTCATCTCCGATTGCCGGGCGAAGTTGAGGAGTCGGCGGGTGATCCGCGCGCACCGCTCCACCGATGCGATCACCGCGTCCAGGAGGGGTTTCAGCTTGGGCCCCTTGGCGGCTTCCGGGTTATACGTCAACAGATCCTTGATCAGCCCGGCTTTTTCATTGATGATGGCCAACGGGTTGTTGATCTCATGAGCCACTCCCGCTGACAGCCGTCCCAGCGAGGCCATCTTATTGGCGTACTCGGCTTCGTGGAGGATGAGCAGGCGCCGTTGATCCGCCAGGTAGATCTGATTGACCAGGTAGGTGATGCCGCTCAGGATCACGAAGGCAATCATAAAGATCGAGATCACCAGAAAGCCGATGAGCTGGAGCTTGGTGGAATTCCAGGGCGCCATGAGGCGGTCTTTGTGCTTGATGATCATCAGGATAAACGGAGTCTCCGGGATATAGGCGTATCCGATGACCAGGGGGCCGCACTTGTGGTCAGGCGCCGCCAGGGATGGATTGTCGGGTTCTTTTTCCGACTCCGACCCCACGATGCCATCCCCGATGATCAGGGGCGTGTCCGAGAGGGACTCGGTGAGAATCACCTGACTTCTTTCCGAGTATTCCGGAACCTGGAGGCTGAATCGGTCCAGGACCATGCCCTCGTGGCGGGATGGGGTCTGGAGTATCCCCTCGTGGTTGATGAGAAAGGCGTCCCCTTCGCCGTCCACCTCCAGCTCGGTCAGCATCTGGTTGAATTGAGTGGTATCCAGGGTCGCCCGGAGGACGTAGAATCCGCCATCGGCTCGAGTATGCTTGACGGCCACCACCATGTGCGGCACGTTGCGAAATCCCAAGAAGACGTCGCTGATATAGATCCCCTGGGAGACGACCTTCTGGAACCATTCGGCTTCGCGGTAATTTTTCCCTTCCAGCTCATAAGGACCCGCATAGGTCAGTTGGAGGCCGTCGGCGTTGATCACGCCCAGGTCCACGAAGCCGCCAAAGGATGACTTCAGGCTGGCAAGCACCGACTCCAGGCGGCTGGGCGAAACCAGGGACTCGAATGGGTCGTTGGTGACCACGAAATTGAGGGCGGCCTCCCGTTCGATATGAAAGTAGGAGACGCTCCGGCGGGTGTTTGAGACCAGGCGGCCGGTCCGCAAGAGAATTTCCGACTCGATGGCCCGGCGGCCCATCCGGTAGTCGAGGAAGGTCACCACCAGCAAGGGGATGAGGGCGACGGCCAGGGTCAGCAGGACGGTCCACTTCCACATCTTGCGAAAATTGAAGATGTACTTGTGGGGCCCCTGGCTGACATCGTCGTGGTCCCAGAACTTGAATTGCAGATGGTCGATTAAGGACATGAGTACCCCCGCCTCTCGGTTCAGCCGGATGCCCCGGCGGTGGACTTGTTGGCCTGCATCCTGGCGTTGGCCTGTTTCAGGGTTTCGGTGAGGATGTTGATGTCCACCGGCTTCTGGAGATAGGCAAAGGCGCCGAGAGCCATGCAGGTCTCCCGGTCCTGGTCCGATCCGTGGCCGGTCAGGATGATGACCTCCACTTCCGGCCGCTTGGCCTTGACCTCGCGGAGAACCTCGATACCGTCGATACCGGGCATTTTCAGGTCCAGAATCATGACTTCCGGCTCATCCTCGCTCAACATGGTGAGGGCCGATTCCCCGTCATACGCCACCGCGGAATTCAAATCCCGCATGAGCAATCGTTCGGACAGGGTGTGGACGAACTCGCGCTCATCATCCACCAGCAGGAGCTTGGGGGCATCGAAATCATATTTCCGGTAGATGTCGGCGCGATGGAACCCCTTGCCGATCCGGGTTTCCACCGTTTCAACCCCTTCGACGGTTTCCGCGATTCGTTTCAATTCATCCTCCAGACGAGACAGCATGAGCACGTTTTGATGGATGATCAGAGTGATTGCGCCGTCCCGGGCGCTCACGTCAACGTTGTGGCCTTCCCTGGACAGGGCGACACCGACCCGGGCGGCCAACAGGAAATCCCGGGCGGCTCGGCGGGAGGTATCGGTGGGCCGGATGACCTCGCCCCGGAGGTTCTCCTCCAGCAGATCGACGCCGGCTTCCAGATCCATTTTGTCCGTGGGGATCACGATGTCATAAAGCGTGCTGTCCCATGGGTCCTGAGTTTTATGGATGGTTTGGATCCAGCTCGCCCGGTCCTCATCGGCCTTTCGAATCTGGTGCATGACGTCTTTTTTGGAAAGCCCGAGCTCTTCGTGGCCGCGGGTCAGCCGGGCTTTTACGTCGGCGATCAGGCAGACCCGCAGGACGTGTGAGATGTCCCGGTCGATCAATTGCCCGCTGAACCCGTCGAAGAGGAGATGGTCCTCCTGGATCAGCTCGGCCACCGCCAAGCGCAGCCAGGCGATGGCGCGCTCCTTTTCATGGGTGAACTGGTTGAAGACCGAGGTCTTCGATCCGAAGGCGCCGCTGATTTTCTTCTCGCTGATCCCCGATCTTGTCGCGGCCAGAGCCGTCACGTCGTCATCGGTGATGTGCCGGTAGTCAACCCGGGCCAGAAGCGTTTCCACCACCGCCGGGGTCTTGCAAAACGTACTGCTGAACAGGGTGATCACGGACATGTCAGACCTCCTTCTTTATAGCTCCACATCATAGGCCAGGCGGCACACTGAGGTCAACGGACAGCTCTCTTCCCGTCCGCCCACGTGGGCATGCCCATGGACTGAGCAAACGGCGCGTTCCATTGTGGGGAAGATGTGGTCGGTGCCGATTTTCTCCAACAGATGGGTCCGTTTCAGGACCGTCATGACGACTTCGTTGACGCCGCTGAGCGAGATATCCACCCCGGCGCTCCGCACCCGGTCGATCAGAAGCGACAGGGTTTCCTCCCCCGAGGCATCCATGTCGCTGATGCCGTTGGCCGCGATGACGATGTGCCGGAGGTCCTTTTTATTCCGGAGCCGCTCGTTGATCTTGTCCTCCAGAAAGCTGGCGTTGGCGAAAAAGAGGGGACCGTCGAACCGGACCAGATCGACGTAGCGGCATTCGGCCAACTGATGGTCAAACGAGCTCCGGTAGGCATCATCGTGATGTCGGGACAGGGAGACCACCGTGGGGCGCATGCTTTTGTACAAGAAGACCAGCAGGGAAAGGACCACGCCCACCATGATGCCCTTGTCCAGATGCGGGGCGAACGCCAGGGTGCAGACAAAGGTGATGATGGAGATGGCGCCGTCGTACCACTGAGCCCGCCAGGCATGGATAAAGCCGGAGACGTTGATCAGGCCGATCACCGCCATCATGATGACCGCCGCCAGGACCGCCTGGGGGAGGTGATATAACAGCGGAGTGAAAAAGAGAAGCATGATCACCACCGCCATGCTGGTAAAGACGCTGGAGAGCCCGGAGACCGCTCCGGCCTGGAGATTGACGGCCGATCTGGAAAAGGAGCCGGAAGTGGGATAGCTCTTGCCCATGGCGCCCAGGATGTTCCCCAGCCCCTGGCCCACCAATTCCTGGTTGGGGTCGAGGCGCTGGCCGGTCTTGGCGGCCATGGCCTTGGCGATGGAGATGGCCTCCATGAACCCCAGAAGCGAGATGATGGCCGCGTAAGGGAGCAGTTGGAAAAAGACCTTCATGTCGAGACGGGGGAGGCTCAACGTGGGCAGCCCCTTGGGCACCACCCCGACCACGGCCCCGCCGCCCATCATGGTGATCCGGTCGGTGTCAATGGGATTGTTGCCGACTTTGATCCGCCAGGTTCGGCCGTCATCGGCCTCGGGAGTGGCTCCCTGGGGGAGAAACCGAAGGCCGCCGTCCGCCGTCTCGATGCCGGAAAAAAGCATGTGCCGGAGACGGGCGCGACTGACGTGGGCCTCATGCTTCAGCCATTTGATTTTGGCCTCCACCACCGCCAGGTCGTGCTGGATGTCGATGGCGGTGAAGACATCGTCGCTTTGACGGGCCATGTCCAGGGCCTGGCTGAGCTCGGTCCGCTCCAGACCCAAAACGGGGAGCTCCCGGGTGGCCTCGTTGAAGGCCTCGACCCAATGGGCCGCATCCGGAAAGTCGATGGCGGCAAGGTTCACCACCCGGTTGTTTTCAAACCCCATGGACCAGGACAACAGAATGGTCCCGGCCACGGCCACCAGGACGTTGGGGATTTTGGGAGACAGCCGTTTGAGCCCATACATGATACCGAACGCGAGGACGCCCATGATCAGGGTGGGCCAATGGGTGTAATGGGCCGCCGCCCGGCAGACCCGGATGATGGTCTCATAATGATGGTGGGCATTGTCCACATAGACCCCGAAGAGCTTGGACAACTGGGATGAGGCGATGATGATGGCCGCGGCGTTGGTAAACCCGTTGACCACCGGGTGGGAGAGGAAATTGACCACCAGACCGAGGCGCAACAGGCCCAGGGCCAACTGGAAGACCCCCACGGTCAGGGCCAGGACGATGGCATAAGCGATATAGCCGTCGCTGCCGGCCGTGGCCAGCGGCTCCAGGGAAGCCGCGGTCATCAGCGAGACCACCGCGACCGGCCCGGTGGCCAGTTGTCGGCTGGACCCGAACAAGGCCGCGATCATGGGGGGTAAAAAGGAGGCGTAGAGCCCATAGTAAGGGGGCAGGCCGGCCAATTGAGCATAGGCCATCGACTGAGGGATCAGCACCAGGGCCACCGTCAACCCGGAAAGGGCGTCAATCCGGAATTTCTCGAGGCCGTAGCCCTTGAACCAGTCCAGAAAAGGAAATATGCGGGTTATCATGTATTTTGCTCCTCATCTCCGGTTCGCGTCATTTCATCGGATGCCAGCAATCGGTGACACACGGTCAGCAGCTCGGGATAGAGCGTCCCGGTGTCGTAAAGATCATAAAGCTTCATCCATAACACCCCATTGATTAGTGAAAACAGAATCAGCGCGGTTTTGCGGGCCTGGCCCGGTCTAATGGACCCGTCTTTCTGGCCGCGAAGAATGGCCCCCTCGAAAAGATCGAGGAGAGTGTTGTGAATCGCCCCTAAATGGCTGCGACAGTCATCGTTGACCCGGGCGAGTTCATAGGGAAAGTTGCGTTGAATCAGCAGAAACCACTCCCTTTTATGCCCCGCCAGATAGAGGAAAAAGGAGATCACCCCTTCCATCATTTCCAGGCCGGTGGCGAACTCCCGTTGCCCGATGTAGCTTTCAAACTCGCTTAAAATCCCCTCCCGGACCCCATCGAGGACGGCCAGGAAGATGTCGGTCTTGGTTTTGAAGTGATAGAAGATGGTTCCTTCGGCGGAATTGGTGATCTGGGCCAGCTCCGCGATGGATGTTTCTTTGAATCCTTTTTCCGCGAACAGGATGGTGGCGGCGTTCAGGATGGCATGTTTTTTTTTGGCCATGGTCTCCTCGTCAGGGTTTATACTGAGTGCTCACCCCAGTTTTTCCCCAGAATAGTGGAACCCCAATCTGGATGTCAAGAAAAAATTTCATCCCGGTGTAAAAAAGTTATGTGACGGATCAGGAGGAGGGAATCGGGGGGGCATCGCCCCCGGTGTTAAGCTCCGGCTGGGAGGGCGGGCGGATAATGCCGGATTATGAAAGAAAATAACGCAAAGACGCAAGGGCGCAAAGAGGATAAGAAAAATTTATCCGCGTCTTCGGGTCCTGGCGTCTCCGCGTTACATTCGACTTGTGCGCCCCGGATATTGTAGGGGCGGACCTGTGTGTCCGCCCGTTCTGGGCAAACACGCAGGTTTGCCCCTACATTCGAAACCACCCCCGGCAACGTAGGGGCGGACCTGTGTGTCCGCCCCTATGCGCACAGCTTTTCCACTCGGACCGAGCTGACCTTGAGCTCCGGGATCTTGGCCAAGGGGTCGAAGGCATCGGAGCTGGTCAGGACGTTGGTGGGGTTCTCGCCGAAGTGGATCGGCAGAAAGAGGGTCCCTGGCGGGACGGTCCGGCGAACCCGGGCCGGGACTTCCATCCGCCCTCGTCTTGAGGTGAGGACCACCGGGTCCCCGTCATGGATCTCCAGTGGATCGGCGTCGGCCGGGTGGATGGTGACGTATCCGGTCTTCTGCTCCGCGTCCAGCCCGGTCGAAACCCGGGTCATGGTCCCGGTGTGGAAGTGGGCGAACATCCGGCCGGTGGTCAGGAAATACGGGAACTCCTCGTCCGGCATCTCGGCGGGGGGGATGTAGCCGATCCCGTGAAATTTCCCTTTGCCCCGGGCGAAGGCTTCCTTGTGGAGATAGGGGGTGCCGGGATGGGTCCGGTCGGGACAGGGCCATTGGAGGCCGTCCAGGCCGATCCGGCCGTAGGTCATTCCGGCGTAGCTCTTGGGCGTGAGCGCGGCCATTTCGTCGAAGATGGCCTCGGGGTGGTCGTAGTGCATCTCATAACCCATGGCCGTTGACAGCCGGGAGATGATCTCCCAGTCGGGCAGGGTGTTCCCGATGGGTTCGATGGCCTTGTGGACTCTCATGCAGCGCCGTTCCGTATTGGTCACGGTCCCGTCTTTTTCGGCGATGGAGGCCGCGGAGAAGACCACGTCGGCCACCTGGGCCGTCTCCGAGAGGAAGAGTTCCTGGACGGCGAGGAAGTCGAGCTTTTTCAGGGCGCTGCTGAGATGGTTCCAGTCGGGGTCGCTCAGCTTGGGATTCTCCCCGATGACGTAGAGCCCCTTGAGCCGGCCGTCGAGCATCGCCGGGATCATGTCGGTGATGGTGAGGCCGGGCTGGGCCGGTGGAGCGACGCCCCAGGCGGCGGCGAATTTCTCCCGGACCGCCGGGTCGGTGACCGGCTGGTAGCCGGTGAGGACGTTGGGGAGCCCGCCCATGTCGCAGGCGCCCTGGACGTTGTTCTGCCCCCGGAGCGGGTTGACCCCGCCGCCTTCGACCCCGACATTCCCACAGAGCATGGCCAGGTTGCAGCAGGACTTGACGTTGTCCACGCCGGTGGTGTGCTGAGTGATCCCCATGGCGTAGAGGAGACTGGCCGGGGAGTGGGTGGCATAGAGCTCGGCCATCCGGATGATGTCGGCGGCCGAAACCCCGGTGATGGCTTCGGCCCGGTCCGGCGGATAGTCGGCCACGGCCGCCTGGAGGGCCTCGAAGTCTTCGGTCCGGTGGTCGATATAGGCATGATCGTGCCAGTTGTTCTCGAGGATCACGTGCATCATCCCGTTGAGGAGAGCCACGTCGGTGCCGAGGCGGTGGTTTACGGCGATGTCGGCAAAGCGCGAGAGCTGGATGAATCGCGGATCGGCCACGATCAGCTTCGTCCCCCGTTCGTGGGCCCGGTAGATCCGCCGGGCGATTAGCGGGTGGCAGGCGGTGGTGTTGGTCCCGATGATGAAAATACAGCCCGAGGATTCCAGCTCGGCAATGGAGTTGGTCATGGCCCCGCTTCCGAATGCGGCGGCCAGCCCGGCCACCGTGGAAGCATGTCAGAGGCGGGCGCAGTGATCGACGTTGTTGGTGCCGATCACGGCCCGAGCAAATTTCTGGGCCAGATAGTTCTCTTCGTTGGTCATTTTGGCCGATACCAGGACCCCGACGGCGTCCGGGCCGTGAGTGTCGATGATCTCCCGGAACCGGTCGGCCGCGATCCGGATCGCCTCGTCCCAACTGGTCTTGATGAACCGGCCGAAGGTCTTGACCAGCGGCCCCTTGAGCCGGAGAAAGCTGTTGACGTGCTCGTGAAGCTGCCAGCCCTTGATGCAGAGCCGGCCCTCGTTGACCGGATGGGTCTTCATGGGCAGGGTGCCCACGATCTCCCCGTCAATGACTTCGTAGAGCACCCCGCAGCCGGTGCCGCAGTAAGAGCAAATCGAAGGAACAAATCGACATTCCATGGCGGATTTCCTTATATGAATTAGGTTATAGGTTATGGGT
>CAZWGY010000147.1:0-9955 GCA_964633575.1 uncultured Desulfobacteraceae bacterium | reverse complement strand
GCGGTGGCTCCAGGAAGCGGGCCGACGGTGATTGGGATGGCCCGGTCGGGGCCGGAGGTATGGACACGGGCGGGTCGTTGGGCTATGATGACTTGTGGAGAGGGAGGTTTGGCGGCAAGTTTAAAAGGAGCGGGAGATCGGATGAGAAGCGGGCGCCATGCGGTACCGGCACCGCCGTTCTGGGAGGTTCCGGCGCTGGCGGAGATGACGCCGGCGCAATGGGAGGCCATCTGCGACGGCTGCGGGCGGTGCTGTCTCCAAAAGCTGCGGGACGAGGAAACCCGGGAGGTCTTTTACACCAGCGTCGCCTGCCGGCTGCTCGATATAGACTCCTGCCGGTGTACCCGGTACGCGGACCGGCGGACCATCATCCCGGCCTGCGTGGTCCTGACCCCGGACCGGATCGCCCGGTGCGACTGGCTCCCCCGGACCTGTGCCTACCGGCTCATCCACGAGGGCAAGCCTTTGCCGGCCTGGCACCCTCTGGTCTCCAACGACCCCGAGTCGGTCCACCGGGCCGGGATCTCCCTTCGGAACAAGGCGATCTCGGAGGTCCACGTGGACGCCCGGCATCTGGAGGCCTATATCATCGACGCGCCGATCTGAGCCGCGCTTTCATCAGCCGCCGGCCGCAATCCGGCGGCGGACCTCGGACAGAGTCTTCCTGGTGGTCTCTTTATGGGCGTCGTGGAGGTCCCGGCAGAACCGATCGATCGACCCGGAGACCGACTCGAGGGGAAGGAGCTCCGGGAGCTTGGGCAATTGAAACGACTCGAAATCCACCGGCTGGAGCTGAAGCCCCCGGTTCATGCCGCTGTCGTAGCCCGCGTAAACACTGCCGGCGATCCGGGCCTTCTGGTCGCCTTCCACGTCCAGGCGCCGGACTCGCTGGAGCATCCCGGCCGGGCTCATATCGGTGTTGACCTTCCGGATCTCCTCGTTGATCAGCTCGACCATCCGCTCGACCAGGGCGTAATACCCCTCGATCTCCCCCTCATCCGGTCCGGGCTCGTCGTCCGGGGGTCCGTGGAGATAGGCCCGGCAGGCCCGGGCCGTCCGGTCATAGGCCCATTCCACCAGAGCGGTGAACCGGCCCCTGGCGGTCAGAGCAAAGGGCATTCGGTCCGGGACGGTGTCGAACGCGGCGCCGGCGTTGATCAACGGCTCGGCGTCCCGGACCCCGATGGCGGCATAGAACCGCTCGGCCACCCCATCGGCGGAGTCGGGAAGCAGGGCGTTGAGACACCCGGCCCGGCGGATCGCCGCGTCGGCCTTTTCCCGGCAGGAATCAGCGTATCGGTCGAGCAAGTCCCGCTTGTCGTCGATCCCCTTGCGCCGGCCGAAAAAGTTGTCGGCCATATCGCAGAGGATATCTTCCATCAGGCATTCGTTCAGGTCGTCAAAAGCGCTGCCAGCCATCCATCCCCTCCAGTCGGCGTCGGGACCGCCCGCTGAATTGGGTTTGACACCGGCGGGGGGCCCCTGTTAGCGTAAATCCATGTCGAAGGGATGATCATGCACCAGAATCGCATTCGAATCAAGAGCCTTCCGAAGGCTCGAAGGCTTCAAAAGGATTGATATGAGTGGCCCATCCATTGTTATCGATACCCTCCCCCGGTTGTCGAGACCGGTTTTCATCGCCGGATTCGATGGCTGGGGCAACGCCATGGACGTGTCCAGCGGGATGGCCGACTACCTGATCCGGACCTTGCGGATGACCGCCTTTGCCCGGCTCGACGCCGACCGGTTCTACCGGTACGACGGGGCCCGTCCCCGGGTTCATATCGCCCGGGGAACCCTGAAACAATACACTCCGCCCGGCGGGGTGTTTTACGCGGCCGAGACCGCCGAAGGCAAGCGCGACGTGGTGGTTCTGCGGGCTCACGAGCCGTCCCTCCGGTGGGCCGAATTCGCCGACTCGGTCCTCTCCCTGTGCGCCGACCTCGGGGTAACCCTGATCGTCACCCTGGGCAGCATGTACGACAGCGTGCTTCACACCGAGCGGCTCATTTCCGGGATCGCCTCGGATGACGACCTCTTTGCCCGCCTGGCCGCCGCCGACATCATGCCCATCGACTATCAGGGGCCCGGAGCCGTCCACACGGTTCTCCAGGCGGAAGGCCAGAAACGAGGATTCCGGTGCGTCAGCCTCTGGTGCCACTGCCCGTTTTATCTCGAAAACACGGTCCATTACGGGCTCCTCGCTTCCCTGGCCGAGCGGCTCTCCGGCCTGGCCGGCCTCGACCTCCCGGCCGACGCCCTCCACGAAGGGTGGCGGGAAGTCGAGGCCCGGATCGAAGCCCTGATCCAGGAGGACCCGGAGGTCCAGGCGGTGGTGGAAAACCTGAAAGAAACCGAAGGCAAAGGCGATCCCCCCCGGCGCCCCCGCCCGGCCCCGTCAGGGGAAAAGGTAATCAATCTCAGCGACTTCATGGAGCCCAAATGACCCGATCCCGCATTTCCCAGGAGCCGTGCGGCATTGTCGAGCGGACGGACTTGAACGGCCGCCGGCCGGTGTTCGCGGACCGGGCCGAGGCCGGCGGGGTTTTGGCCGGGATGCTCCGGCCGGAGGCCGGTCCATCCGCCATTATTCTCGCCATCCCCGCCGGGGGAGTCCCGGTGGCCGATCCCCTCGCCGACGCCCTGGATCTCCCCATGGACATCCTCGTGGTCAGCAAAATCACCCTGCCCTGGAATTCCGAAGCCGGATACGGGGCGGTGGCCTTTGACGGCTCGGTGAAGATCAACGACGACCTGGTAGCCCACCTCGGGCTCCGGCCGGAGACGGTGACCGACGGGGTCGAGCGGACCCGGGAAAAGGTAAACCGCCGGATTCTCCGGTTCCGGGGCGAGCGGCCGGCCCTCTCCCTGGCCGGTCGGACGGCGATCCTGGTGGATGACGGCCTGGCCTCGGGCTTTACCATGCGGGCCGCCGCCGAAGCGGTCCGGGGGACCGCGGATCGGGTGGTGGTCGCCGTGCCCACCGGCCACCGCCAGGCCCTCGAGGCCCTGGCCTGGACCGCCGACCGGATTTACTGCGCCAACATCCGCTCAGGGCTCCGGTTCGCGGTGGCCGAAGCCTATCGCCACTGGGACGACGTCTCCGAAGAGACGGTGACAACGATTCTGGCCCGCCGGGCCGGGTCAACTGAATAGCCGCCGGCCGTTATCCGGCAAAGAGGTTGATGTTGGGCCGGGACGCGATGGCCGGCGGCGTCTCGAAAAACCGCTCGGCGGCCCGCCACGCCGACGCCATGTCCGGGGCGTTCTGAATGCCGGCGAAAAAGGTGTGGCCAAAGGTGAAATTGGCGGCAAAGTAGCGGGCAAACCGCTTGAACCGCCGGAGGGCCTGGCCCGGATCGAAGTGGGCGTCCAGCAGCCGGATCATCTCCCGGACCGTCTCGAAATAGAGCTCCGGGGGCGGGTCGAATCCGGCGGTCCACTGAGCGAAAATCCAGGGGCGGGCCACCGCCATCCGCCCCACCGCAACCCCGTCACAACGAGTGGTCTCGAGCATCCGCCGGCAGTCATCGGCGTCAAAGACATCGCCGTTGCCGAAGACCGGCACCCCGACCGCTTCCTTGACCCGGCCGATGTACTCCCAGCGCGGGGGCCGGCTCCGGCGGTCCGGAGCCACCCGAGGGTGAAAGGTCAGGGCGTCGGCTCCGGCCTCGGCGAACCGCCGGGCCAGAGCCACCGGGACCGCCGGGTCGTCGGTCCAGCCGGTCCGGAATTTTACGAACAGCGGACAGGCAACCGCCCGCCGGACCGCCGCCACGATCCGGCCGGCCCGGTCGGGGTCGGTCAGGAGAGCCGCTCCGCCCCCGTGACGCCGGATGGCCGAAACCGAGCAGCCGAAGTTGAGATCCACCCCGAAGAGCCCCGCCCCCTCGACCCGGCGGGCCGCCTCGGCCATGGTCCCCGGGTCGTCCCCGAGGATCTGGATCACCAAGCGATCCCGCTCGGCCTCCCGCCACCGAAAGCACGGCGAGGTCTCCGGCCGCTCATGGGGAATCCGCCGGGCGCTGCACATCTCCGAAAAGAGGAGCCCATATCCCCCGAACCGGGCCAGAAGCTCCCGAAACGCCACATGACCCAGCCCGGTCAGGGGGGCGAGGGTCAACCGGGGGGCGACCGGCCGACCGGCGATCTCCAGAGGTTGGCTCAGCGCGGCGGATAGATTCGTGGACACGGACCGGACCTCACGTCATGGATTTTTGGCGATTCAATCAACAGCTTAACAACAATCGGGAGATTTCATGACCCCTGACGACCCCAAAGACGACCCTATTCAGTACGCCGCTTCGGTGGTGGGAGAAGACCCCATGGCCCGGTTTCTCGGAATCGAGGTGGTCAATGTGGCGGAGAATTATGCCCGGCTCCGGCTGTCCATGCGGCCCGAGCTTTTAAATGCCATGGGGCGGGGCCACGGGATGGTCCTGTCGGCCCTGGCGGATCAAAGCGTCGCGGTGGCCGCCAACACCGGCGGGGACACCGCCCTGGTGGTGGAACTGACCGTCTCCTTTATCGCCGGCGTGGGCCCGGCGGAAACCCTCACGGCCACCGCTACGGCGATCTCCCGAAAGCGCCGCCTCTCCTTCTGGGATGTGGACATCCGGGACGCTATCGATCATCAGGTGGCCGCGGCCCGGGCCATCACCTACCACCGCCCGGCGGATCGGACGCCTAACAGCACTTGACCGTCCCGCGGGCCGCCCCGTCCCGGCCTTTCAGCCAGGTGGCGATGATGTAGGCCGCGCAGCCGACTCCGGGCGTCACCCGGAGCGCCGTAGTGGGGCAGTTCAGCGCGCAGGCCCCACATTCCATGCAGCCATCCGGGTCCCGAAGCTCCGCCCGCCTTCCGGCCATCTCCATCACCCCGTGAGGGCAGACGACCGCGCAAGTCCCGCAGCCGACGCAGGCACTCGAATCATACGTCAGCGTGGTGACGCCTTTCAGATATCGTAACGTGTCCATATTATCTCTCGATCTCATGCCGGTGGATGTGGAGCGGATCAGCCGACAAAGGCCGCCGCCACCCAGAGCACGATGCCGGTCAGAGCCATCAATGCCTGGACCGGCAAGGCCCGACGCATCTCCCACTCGACTCCGGATGGCGAGGTGTAGGGTGTCGATCCGGTGAAATTGGTGGCCAGGTAAGAGCTGACGGCAACGGCCAGTAAAAACAATGCCGCCCCGCCCGCCAATCCCCAGCCTTCACCCGCCAAAAGCGCGGCTACTCCCCAGAGGAGCCCGCCGGCAATCGCCCCTTTCACGGCAAACGCCCGGCCGGGCAGCAGGGGGAGCAATGCCGGGGTCAGGACGGCTCCCGCGATGATTCCCAACAGGATGGCCCCGGCGACAAGGGCCCATCGACCGCCGGCTCCGCTCATTGAAAAGCCTCCGATCCCGATCCCGGAGATCAGAAACAGAGCCGGCGCTAGCCAGAGGAGGTGCTTTGCCAGAGCGGACAGCTCCACCGGCACCAGAACCATCCGCTCGCCCAAAGTGAAGGTGACCCGGCGCATGGCCGGGGTGGCGACCATCCCGGCCTCGATAAAGGCCCGGATGTCCTCGGCCCGAATGGGGCCCCAGATTCCGGAAAACCCGCGGGCCGACCGGAGGTCCCGGGCCCGGACCCCTGTGGCGCCAAGCTGGGGGAGAATCAGTTGCCGGTGACTGACCACCCGGTCGAGACCAACATCCCGGACCCTCCCGGCCACCTCGGCGGTGGAAAACCGACCCTTGCCGGCGGCGCACCAGACGTTGACCCCCCAGGTATCGACCACGAGAATCCAGGCATCGATGCCCCGGGCCGCCGCCCGGATCTGGTCGAAGGTAAGCTTGAAATTGGCCGTGACCAGGACCGGGCTCTCAGGGGTCGGGGTTCCCACCGCGTAAAGTCCGGGGGCCACCCGATAGCGATCCCGGCCGATCCCCCATCGGACTCCGGCCGCCCCCAGGCGGTCGGCGAATGACAGCCTGGCGCGAACCCTCGGGACCGGCCCGACCGGGGTCTCGATAAAGCCATCCACAAAGGGCAGCAGACGGTATCCCGGACGCTCATGGGGGTTGGTCGGGAGAGCCGGCCGCCCGCAACAGACCTCACCGTCCGCCTCGGCCTCGCGGCCGTTGACATCGGGGCAACAGCCCGGCCCGGGGACGGCCGTGTCGGGCATCTTTTCCAGAATCCGCATGGTTGTTCCTCCCGCTGGACGCTTAGCCGTCAAAGGGCCGCAACCGCGCGCTTGAGCCGTTCCAGCCCCTCGGCGTCCAGGCAGTAGCAGGTACGCGGCCCGTCAATCTCCCCCCGGACCAGGCCGGCCGCCTTTAAAATCTTGAGATGCTGGCTGACCGTCGCCTGGGACAGCGGCAGAATCGAAACGATCTCCCCGCAGATGCACCCGTCCACCTGCCGGAGATACGCTAAAATCCTGAGCCGGGCCGGGTGGCCCAGGGCTTTGCAGATGCCGGCCAGGGTTTCCGGGTCCAGGGGGGCAACAGTCGGATATTTGGTCACATCGACTTCCATCGTTTATCGACGATAAACGATTATAGGGTGTCCGTCAAGTCCCTTTTCCGCGCCGGCCCGGCCAAATCGACCGGCCGATCCGCATATTATCCTTGAATTATCCAGGGCCGGGATGATAGACAAAGGGTACAGGATATGCCATGCCCATGACCCGACCCCTAATCGCCGCCAGCCTTCACAAGGCCATTCTCCTGAGCATGCTCCTGGTGGGGCTCCTCTCCATCGGGTGCGTCGGATTTTTCTGGATCTCCGCCGAGCGGTCCCGGTTCCGAACCGAGGCGGCATCACTCCGGTCCAACCACCTGGCCTCTCAGAAAAAGATGATCCGCAACCAAGTCGATCGGGTCATCGACTACATCGACTACCAGCGGACCACCACCGAGCGGAAGCTCAAGAGGTCCATCCGCTGCCGGGTTGAAGAAGCGATAGCGGTCGCCGACCATCTCCACCAGTATTATGGAGACCGCCGTTCAGAGGCTGAAATCGCCGACATGATCAAAGAGACCATCCGGCCCATCCGGTTCAACCAGGGCCGGGGCTATTACTTCATCTACGATATGGCGGGCTTCAATATCCTGCTCCCCTTCTCGCCTCACCTGGAGGGCCGGAACCTCTGGAACCTCCAGGACAGCAAGGGGATGTACACCATCCGCCGGTTCATCCGGGTCATCCGGAAGGACGGCGAGGGGTTTTTGCGGTGGTTCTGGTACAAGCCCGGAGCCGTCGCCCACATGTCCGAAAAGATCGGGTACGCCCGGTATTTCGCTCCCCTCGACTGGTGGATCGGGACCGGGGAATACGTGGCCGACGTGGAGCGGGACATCCAGGCCGAGGTCCTGGCGTGGATCAACAAAATCCGGTTCGGGGAAAACGGCTACATCTTCGTTTACAGTTTTGACGCCATCACCCTTGCCCATTTTGAACCGAAGAACCTCGGCATCAACCGGTGGGATTTCACCGACCCCAACGGGGTCAAGGTGCTCCAGGAGCTTATCGAGCGGTCCCGGCGGCCCGAAGGGGGATTTCTCCGGTATGTGGCCACCATCAACCCGAGCACCGGCCAACCGGCCGAAAAGATCAGCTACGCCCGGTCCATCCCCGAATGGGAATGGACCATCGGCGCGGGGGTTTACGTGACCGATGTCGAGGGGGTCATTGCCGAGCGGGAGGCGGCGCTGAACCGGAAGATCCGGGGCCATATTGTCCGGATCGGGGTCGCCCTCGTCTCCCTGATGGCCCTGATTCTGCTGATATCCCGGCTCCTGTGCCGGATGACGGTGATCAGCATCGAGGCGTTTACCCGGTTTTTCGAGCAATCGGCGGCCGAGCTGGTCCCCATCGACCCGAAAGCGATCCATTTCACCGAGCTCAAGGGGCTGGCCCGGGCCGCCAACCGGATGGTGGTCGAGCGGAACCGGGCCATTGAGACTCTCCGGTCCAGCGAGGAGCGGCTGAACCTCGCCCTGGCCTCGACCGGGCAGGGCTTCTGGGACTGGGACGTGGTCTCGGGCCGGGTCCTCTGGGACGACCGGATCGTCCACATCATCGGCTTCAAGCCCACCGACCTCGCCCCCCGGATCGACAGTTGGGCGAGCCTGGCCCACCCGGACGACGTCCCGGCCGTCCAGGCCCAAATGGCGGCTCACCTCCGGGGGGAAACCGAAGCCTACCGGGCGGAATACCGGGTCCGGACCAAATCGGGACAGTGGCGGTGGATTCTCGACGGGGGCCGGGTCATCCAGCGCGACGAGACCGGAGCCCCTCTCCGGGCCGTCGGGACCTACCTCGACGTGACCGCCCGGAAGCAGGCCGAGCTCGAAACCGCCGCCCTCCAGGAGGAGCTGAGCCGATCCCGGAAGATGGAGGCCCTCGGGCTTCTGGCCGGGGGAGTGGCCCACGACCTCAACAACGTCCTGTCCGGGATTGTCGGCTATCCGGAGCTGCTCCTCCTGGACCTGCCGGCGGACAGCCCCCTGAGACGCCCCCTGTCGGCCATCCAGGAATCAGGCCAGAAGGCCGCGGCCATTGTTCAGGACCTCCTCACCCTGGCCCGGCGAGGGGTAACCATCCGAAAGGTGGTCAACCTGAACGAGGTGATCGCCGGCTATCTCCGGTCTCCCGAATACGAAAAGCTCATCGAGCATCACCCGGGCATCCGGGTGGAGACCGACCTGGGCCCGGACCTTTTCAACATCCTGGGCTCCCCGGTCCATCTCCGGACCACCGTGATGAACCTCGTCTCCAACGCCGCCGAGGCCCAGCCGGACGGGGGCCGAATCCGGATCATCACCGAAAACCGGGGCGCCGACCGCCCGGACGGCCCCTCGCCCGGCCAGGATGAGGGGGCCTACGTCCGATTAGAGATCACCGACGACGGAACCGGGATCGGCCCCGAGGACCTCAAGCGGATCTTCGAGCCCTTCTATACCAAAAAGGTTATGGGACGGAGCGGCACCGGCCTCGGCATGGCGGTGGTCTGGGGAACCGTCTCCGACCATGACGGCCATATCTCGGTCCAGAGCACCGAGGGGACGGGCACGACCATCGAGATCATCCTTCCGGCCACCGACCAGACCATGGCCGGCGATGCGTCACCGCCCCCGATGGCCGACTACACCGGCGACGGCGAGACGATCCTCGTGGTGGACGACGTGGCCGAGCAGCGGGAGATCGCCGCCGTGATGCTCCGCCGCCTCGGTTACACCGTAGCGGCGGTGGAGAGCGGCGAGGCGGCCGTGGAGCATCTCCGGTGCCGGCCGGCCGACCTGGTGATCCTCGACATGATCATGGACCCCGGCATCGACGGCCTCGAGACCTTCCGGCGAATCCGCCAAATCAACCCCGGCCAACGGGCCATCATCGCCTCCGGTTACGCCGAAACGGAACGGGTCAAGGATGCCCTTCGCCTGGGAGCATCGATCTACGTGAAAAAACCCTACACCCTGGAAAAGCTCGGCACGGCGGTAAAGGCGGGGCTGGAAAGCAGACCTAACCCCCCTAGCCCCCCTTCCCTGAAGAGAATGGGGGAATGATCTGTATTTTCATGTATATAAGACAAGTTATGTCACCCCTTCTCCTTTAGGCGAGGAGGCCGGGGGGAGGGGTTGGGCAATGCCTAATGAATTGACCAGCAGTATCATTTATTCCCAGGCTAATCCCACAAAACGCGCTGAAGCGCGTTAAAAGCATCCTTTGGATAAGGCGGAAGTATGAGAATTATCGATAGAAATAGCATGGTTGATGCAAAACAATGCATCGATTCATTTCTGGCAAAGCTCGGCAACAAGCAAGCTATCGTTACATTTTTGTCTGAAAAAATTCAATATGCGGATAAGATTGATCCCGAAAACTGGAATCTGAATCTGGATCTAAACGGGAGTTTTTTGCGATTTAACGTCGGCCAAGTATATTGTATCCAAATCG
>CAZWGY010000146.1:0-10032 GCA_964633575.1 uncultured Desulfobacteraceae bacterium | reverse complement strand
TGATGAAATAGGCGTACCGGAGCCGGACCTCCCGGCCGGGGGCGAGCCGGAAGAACTTCTTGGGCGGGTTTTCCATGAAGTCGTCGCGCTCGATGTAGATCTCCCGGGAAAAGGGGACCTGGCGGATGCCGGCGGCCGGGTCCTCGGGATTGTTCACGGCGTCGAGCTCCTCGGTTTGACCTTCGGGGTAGTTTTCAATGACGACCTTCAGGGGCCGCAACACCCCCATAACCCGAGGGGCCCGTCGGTTGAGTTCCTCCCGAAGGCAGTATTCGAGAAGGGCCAGGTCCACCACCGAATCCCGCCTGGCCACCCCGATCCGCTCACAGAAGGTCCGGATCGCCTCGGGGGTGTAGCCCCGCCGGCGGAATCCCTGGATGGTGGGCATCCGGGGATCGTCCCAGCCGTCCACATGGCCGTCCTCCACCAGCCGGATGAGCTTCCGCTTGCTCAGGACGGTGAAGCTCAGGTTGAGCCGGGCGAACTCGATTTGCCGGGGGTGATAGACCTCGAGGGTGTCGAGGACCCAGTCGTAGAGCTCCCGGTTGTTTTCGAACTCCAGGGTGCATAAGGAGTGGGTGATCCCCTCGATGGAGTCGGAGAGGCAATGGGTGTAGTCGTACATCGGGTAGAGGCACCACTTGTCCCCGGTCCGGTGGTGGGGGACCTTCCGGATTCGGTAGAGGGTCGGGTCGCGCATGACGATGTTGGGGGCCGCCATGTCGATCTTTGCCCGGAGGACGTGGGTTCCGTCGGGAAACTCCCCGGCCCGCATCCGTTTGAAGAGGTCGAGGTTCTCGGCTATCGGCCGGTCCCGGTAGGGGCTGTTTTTTCCCGGTTCGGTGAGAGTCCCCCGGTGGGCACGGATCTCATCGGCCGACAGGCTGTCCACGTAGGCCCGGCCCTTTTCGATGAGGGCGATGGCGTAATCGTAGAGCTGGTCGAAGTAGTCGGATGCGTAAAACTCCCGGTCTTCCCAGTCGAACCCGAGCCAGTGGACGTCTTCCTTGATGGAATCGACGTACTCGACTTCTTCCCTGGCGGGGTTGGTGTCGTCGAACCGGAGGTTGCACTTCCCGCCGAATTCGGTCGCCAGGCCGAAGTTGAGGCAGATGGACTTGGCGTGTCCGATGTGGAGATAACCGTTGGGCTCCGGCGGAAACCGGGTGGCCACCCGCCCGTCGTGCTTTCCGGAGGCGTTGTCCGCTTCGATGATGTTTCGGATGAAATGGCTCGGCGGCCCGCTCGATGTGTCGGTCATGGTGATGCGATCCTCTTGTGCCGGATGGGTGGTTAGGGGCGGATTGCCCCGAGATCAGGTCAGGTCCGGCTCGTCGAATTCCCCGGTGCCGGGGAACGGATTGGCGTAGGTCTGGATGTTTCCGGTGACGCTCACCTGCCAGGAGCTGTTCGGGTCGGTGTCGATCTCCAGCCGGTAATCCCCGGCCGTCGCGAACCATTTCACCACGGTCGCGTCGGTCACGGCGTTCATGTAAACGATGGAGTCGATCACCTCGCCCGTTGACTGGCGGATGATGTGGATGGCGAACCGGGTGTCGTCGCCGTGGGTTACCTGAAACTGAATATTGCCGCCGGCCACGTAGAACGGCTCCGAAAAGCCGTCTCCGGTCCCGCTCCCGCTGAAGGTCGTCCCCGGAAAGGTGTCGTCAGTGGTGGGCTCCGTGTATCCGTCGGAGTCGCCGCAGCCCCCGGTTCCCAGCAGGAGCGCGAGGGCCAGGAAACCGGCGGCGAGGGTTTTGTGAATCATGGCCATGCCTCGTCTGAAGTCGGTGGGTGGGGGCCGGCGGCGGTGATCCGTGGACGGTCCCATCACCCGAAGTCGTAAATCCGGATGTCGGTCCAATAGGCGTTAAAGTCGCTTAAAAACTTTTTGTGCTTGGGGTGGGTCTGATAGGAGTCGTGATCCTTGATGTTGTTGAACACGGCCGTCATTCCCACGGTATAGGATTTGTCGATCTGAGGCCGGTCCCCGGTCTCCGCCGGAGTCCCCACATAGATGGCCTTGACATAGACGATGCTCCTGAGATTCTCCAGTCCCGCACGGAATTCCTGGATCTGCTGCTCGGTCAGGTCATCTTTGAGCCAGAACAAAACGGTGTGAATCAGCATTGCGCCCTCCTCCTTTCCCACGGCGAGACGTGGCTACACCTCGGTGCCTTCCTCTGTATGATTAGATGGATTGGGCTCCAAAATCAAGATTTTTGTCAACGCATCGAAGAGGATTCCCCACCGCCGGGCGTCGGGCTCCGCCTCGATCCGGTCCAGCGACGGCCAGACATGGTCGATTGCGTCGGTGACGGCATCGAGGGTCACCGGGAGCCCGTCACGCCGCTTGAGGCCGAGGAGCGCCGATATCCGCCGGGCCAGAAGGCCGGCCAGAAAGCTGCTCCCCTTCTGGAACAACATCCGCCGCCGGACCATGACCAGGAACCGGTCGTCCCAGGTGTGGCCCTGGGGAACCATCTCCTCGTTGAACCGGCTGGCGATCTTGAGATACCGGGGGGAGATGAAGTTGTGGAACCGCATCCCCCGGCCCAGAGCCCGGACGGTGGTCTCGATTTGCGGCCCCACCGGCGCATCGTGGTCCCACTCCCGATAGTGGACGTGGAGGTAGAAAAGCCAGCCGGTCTTCTGCTCAGCGTCCACCAGGGGGATCATCAGAATCGGGACGTTATCGGCTCCTTCCTGGATGCCGGGAATCCGGTGGGTGAGGACCTTCCAGGCGTTCCCGTAGGGCTCGCCCCATAGGTCCCACTCGCCGTTCTGAAAGGTTTCGTCCGCCAGAAACCGGGCCCGGCCCTCGAAGCCCTCCCGTTCGGGATGGAGCAGGTAGAAGGCGCCGGCGGGGGCCTGCATCCGGAACCGCTGGATCGTCTCCTCGGGGCTGTAGAGCCTGCCGTCGTCGATCATCCGCTTGAGACCAGCTTCGGAATCGATGACCCGGACGGCGTACCGGGCCACTCCCTCGATTTCCGAGATGAGCGGGGCGAGGTTCCGGAGGGACTCGATGAGCCGGTGGTCGAGGTACTGGATATCGATCCGGTGCCGCATCATCGTCCGGCCGAGGGTCCCGAAGGCCCGTTCCATGGCGACCTCGGGGGTGGCCGGGGTCAGCTCGATCCCCCGGACATCGGCGGCGGCGGCGGCCAGAACCATCCCGGTCGGCCCCAGGGCAAAGGGAAGCAAGAGGTCCGGTATGGGCTGGTCCCCGCCGCCCGGCGTGGGAAGAAAGAGGAAGTGGCTCACCGGGAACTTGGCCATGGCCCGGATTTCCGGTCCGTTTCGGAAGGCGGCCTGGGTGAGGACGGTCATCCGGGCGAACCGGCAGCCGAAGGTGGCCAGCTCGTCCAGAACGTCGGCCAGATGGCCCCGGGCGGTGGCGTCCATGAGGATCAGGTTGTCCGCGTCGGTGTCGTAGTCGGGCTCGAGCACGGGAAGGTACCAGGCGTTTTCAGCGAAAAAGGGATTGCCGGGGCGAGGCGGCAGGTCGGTCGGCGACCGGGCCAGGAAAGCATCCACCGACTCCCCCGCCAGATGGGTCGTTTCCCAACCGGCGACAAGCTCCTCACCGTACCGCCCGGCCATCCGGTCCCGTCGCCGGAGCCGGATGTATTTCTCTTCCACCCGGTCGTCCACCGTGGCCAGGGGGCCGTGGGCGGATTCGCCGTAGAGATGGGCCTGGAGGGCCAATATCCCGCCGGCATCAAACCGCTCCATCAGGGCCTCGCCAGCTCCGTCGGGCGGGGTGAGGACAAAGGCGGTCCCATACCGACGGTCGTCGGCCATGGCGGACTCGATGGCCGTCCGGAAGTCCGCGTCCTCGAGGATCGCCCTCACCACATCAGCGGTCCGCCCGAAGGCCGTTTTCAGAACCTTGGCCCGAACCGGGTCCGCTTCATGGAAGGCTTCGATAAAGATGAGGCTGACGGCGGCATAGAGGAGCTCCGGCTCGATAAAGGCGGCGATCTGAGGGTCGAAAACGTGGCAGCCCATGGATCGCCGGAAGATCCGGACGGCCTTTTCGGGGATTTCGGGGCCGAACCAGAGGCAGGCTCCGGCACTCTCCCGGATTCGCTGGAGCAGGGTTCCCGAATCCACCTCCCGGGCCGCCAGAAAGACCAGGAGAGTATCTTCCTCGTCGCCTTGGGGCAGGGGCTCGCCGGGCGGGGCGACCCGGACGGAGCTTTCCAGAAACCGTCCCCAGCGGGCGGCCAGATGCCGGGCAGCGGAGGCCGCCGGCCGGTCAAAGGGCACAAAGACCACCTCGGTCTCCCCGGCGCCGGTTCCGAAAAGCATCTCCTTGAGGCGGCCGGGGTCCCGGAAGGTCTCGGGGATCAACCATGACAAGGGGTCCGGCTCCCGGAGCAGCTCCCCGAGAGTCCGGATTTGCCGATGGTAAACCCGCTCCCAGTCGGCCTTGGCCGCCCGTTCCCAGGCGGTTTCGGCATCCGGGTCCGGAGCCGCCGACGGAGCGGGCCAGGCCGACAGCTCCCGATCGAGATCCATCAGCCACCGCCGGGGGCTTCGCCGCTCATGGGGCCGGCTCCGGCCGGCGGTCACCGATTTGGCGCGGTTCCGGGGCACGTCGCCAGGACCCCGGCCGTGGGCCCGGGCGTAGCGGAAGGCGAAATCGTAGTAGAAGATGAGGTCGGCCAGGGGCTGGAGGGCGTCGCTCACCTTGGGGAGTAAAAAGCATTGGTCCTGGCTGTAGAACCGGATCTCCGAAACGTGCTCGTGCTCGTAGGTCAGAGCGGCAAACGGGACCCCGGCGATAAAAAGCCGCTTCATCACGCTCATGGCCTCCGGAAGGCGTTCTTCGTCGGTGGCTCCCACCACCACGAGCTGCCGGTCGGGATCGGGGGCCAGGATGTAATAGGCGAAATCCCGGTAATCCATGGGCCGTGCCACGGCGGTGCAGGCGTTTTCCTCCAGCTTCAGGGCCGCCTCGCGGCAGGTCCCCGTTAAGTGGAGGGAGCCGATGAAGACGCAAGCGTGGCTCCGGGAGGATCGGATCGCCAGATTCTCGGAAAAGGCTTTCAATGTCTCGTCTTCGAGCATCCCGGAAAGGACGTCGGGGAGAGCCCGCATTTCTTCGATAAAGGCTTCGCCGGCGGCTTCCCGGCCCAGCCGGCCGGCCAGCCAGGTTCCCAGGATGAGCCCGGCAAAGGCCATGCAGGCAATGGACTTGACCCCCGAGATGGTAACCTCCTCGCCGCTCATGGCCGGAATCACTCCGCCGCCGGCCTCGGCAATGAGGGCCATGTCGGCGAAGACCTTCTCGGTAATCCCCACCATCATCACGCCCCGGGCCTTGAGGTCGGCGGCGAACTGGACCATGTCGGCGGTGGTGGCGGACCAGCTTGTCAGGACCACCAGGTCCCGTTCGGGGACCACCTCACGGCGGAGATCCCCGATGGCCACCGGCTGGACCGCCAGGATCTCCAAGTCGGGCAGGAGCCCGAGCAAGGCCCCCCGGATCATCCGGCCGACATGGTGGGCGCTCCCCATCCCGGCGAAGATCACCCGCTTGAGGGATGCCAGGCCGGGGCCGAACCGCCGGCGGAAGGCCCGCTCCCGAAGATCGAGCCGGGGCAGCGGGTCGGGGCCGGGCAGATAGAACCGGAGCTGGTCCCGGAGCCGGTCGGGAATCTCGGCCAGGTGAGTCTCGAAAAAGCTCCCGTAAACCCCTTTCCGGACCTGTGCCGGGTTCAGGGTCGTCTCGAAATCGGCGATGTCCGGAAAGGGGTCTCCGGCGAAATCGGTGATGGCCGCCCGCCGCACGGGAACCCCGGCTTCCAGAACCGTCTCGATCCGGCAGAAGATCTCCGCGCCGTCCAGTGGAAGGACCCGGACCTTGAAAGGTGCCAGGAGCGCGTCGATCTCGGCCTCGTGGCTCGCCTTGCAGGCGTCCACCTCCTCCACCGCCGCCCCCTTGTCCCGCAGGGCCGCCACGGCGGCATCCTTGTCCCGCTCCTGCCGGTGGATGTCCACCATCCGGCTGTGGACGAGGGACTGGGGGAAGAGCCCCAGGGCGGCGTTGATGTCCGAGACCACCATGTAATCGTCCCCGTCGGGCCGGTAAACCACGAAGGCCGGCCGGTTGTGACAGGCCACGTAAAACCGGCGGGGGGAATGAAGCGACAGCCCGGCCACCGCGATCTGTCCGCCGCCCCGGTACATCTTCCGGACCGTCTCCAGAAAGGCCATCTCGTCGATTTCAACCGGGGTCTTGCCCCGGACCTTTTCGTAAACGTAGTAATCGATGGACTGGCTGCCGATGTGAAACCCCGTCAGTCCGGCGTCGAGCTGAGACCGGATCTCGGAAAACCGCTTCCGCTCCCCTTCGAGGCACTCGTAGTAGTAGCCCCACAAGAGGGCGAAGTATTCGGTGGAGTTCTCGCTCCGGAACGGCCCCAGCCCGACCCCTTCGAGGAGCTCCCGGGTCCGGGCCTCCACCTCGCCGTTGAACTGGCCGTTGATCACCACGGCCCGGTGCCCCGCCCGGTCGAGGTGGGGGTGAGCGTTTTCGAGGGTTACGGGGGACTGGAGCGCCCAGCGGCCATGGGCTAAAATGGGCTGAGCGAAAAACCGGAGATGAGCGGGGTCGGTCCGGCCGGCTTCGGCCGGGGACGAGACGGCGGGCGCGGCCCCGTCGGGCAGCTCCGTCCGGCGGAGGTACGTCAGGACGGCGGCGGCGGCCCACCCATAGACATTGGCCCCCTTTTCCGCCCAGTAGAGGGTCCGCCAGTCGGTGTTCGGGATGCGTTTGGCCTCGGGCCAGAGGGATTCGAGGGTCCGCTGGATGGCCTCGTGACGCCGGGGGTCGAGGGCCAGCCGGCACAACAGGGCCGAATCCAGGAGGCGGAAGAGGCAGCGGACCCCATCCCGGTCGTAGTCCTGAGGCACCTGGATCGGGGTCCGGCCGAGAAACCGCCAGAGGTAACGCTGAGCATAGGGGTTCCGCTGGGACCAGCCGTAATCTAGCCGGAGGGGCTTTGGACCCCGCTCGCCCACGAAAACGCTGTCGAACAGGGCGTCAAAGGCCGCCAGAACATCGTCCGGACTCACCTCGAGGCCCCCGTCCGTCCTGGCGTCGGCAAGGGTCCGGCTCAGGGCGTCCCGGATGAGGGCGCGGATCACCACGGCGGAGAGGTCGAAACGGGCGGTGAGGTCATCGATGGCCCGCCGGAGATCCTTGCGGGACCGGATGGGAAACGTCTCCATGGGGCCCGGCCGCCCGGCCACGCCCGGCCCGATCCGAACCTCGGCCACGCCGTTCGCGCCCGTCAGAGCGTCGAAGACGGGGGGCGCGTCGGGGGCCGCTGATCCTTCCTCGACCGGAAACCCCTCAAACGCGAGAACCCGGCGCTGACGGGCTTGATAGGACTCGAGGTCATCCGCGGCCGGCTCCCAGATCGCGGCCAGCTTCCCCGGCTGGTCCGGATAGGCAGCGGCCGTAAGGAGCGCCGACGCCAGCCGGGCCACCGATCCCACCGACTTGCGGGCCCGCATGGGCTCGAGGTCGTCGCCGAAAAGCCCGACACCGGTGCTGTCCGGAGCCCGGTAAATGATGGCCGACATGGCGGTGAGAATCCGGGTCAGGTTGTTGCCCGCACCGCCAAAGTATCCCACGATCCCGCACATGACATCCCTTTCCCGTTTTCCCCGCCGCCCACGGCCGGGCGGGGTTGCCTTCGGGGCCGAAAACCGATATACAGACGGCCGCGATGCCGTCAAACCGAATCGTGGTACCAGACCCGCACCCGGTTGACAATACCAAACTCACTTATGCTTGAGAGGAAACATCTGAGATGCGCTCGCCATGGAGCTATCCGGCCGCGCCCCTGGCGCTCCTCATCGTTTTGCTGGGACCGCCGCCGGGGTTGGGCTTTGACCCCGCCCACCTCGATCAGCTCAAGGGGGCTGAATCATCGTGCGGGGATTGCGATCTCACCGGGATCTCCCGGCCCGGGATCGACCTGAGCCGGTCGAGCTTCAAACACACCGACTTTTCCAGGGCCAACCTGGACGGGGCCAACCTCAAGGGCCTGCGTTCCTTTGCGTCCCGGTTCCAGGGAACCAGCCTCAAAGACGCGGACTTCGAGGCCGCCTACCTTCTCCAGGCCGACTTCACCGACGCCGACCTCACCGGCGCGAACCTCAAGGCCGCCTATCTGAAAGGAGCGATGATGGACGGCGCCTCACTTCGGTCCGCCAACCTCTACCAGGCAAGTTTTCTCCGAGCCAGCCTCAAGGGAGCCGACCTCACCGACGCCTACGGGCCGGGCACCGGGCTCAAAAATACCGACCTCACCGGCGCCACCCTCAAAGGCGCGGTCCTCAAGGGAGCCGACCTCTACTGGGCGAATCTGACGGACGCCGACCTGAGCCGGGCGGACCTGAACGGGGCCTACCTCTACGGAGCAAATCTCAAGGGGGCGACCCTGGCCGGCGCCAATCTCGAGGGCGCGGTCTTCCAGAATGCCGATCTCACCGACGCCGACCTCACCGGCGCCTATCTCCGAGGAACCGACCTCCGGGGAGCCACCCTCAAAGGGACCAAAGTCCGGGAAGCTGATCTCCGGGAGGCCCTGCGCTAGTCCGCCATCCGGGGCCGACAGGCCCGCCTGTGCGTCTCCGCGCACGGACAGGCCGCAACCAGCTCGCTCACATCTGGGGTCTGATCCAGGTTGAAAATCCGGTCGATCAGCTCCGCCGCCGTCCGCTCCCCCCGAACCGGCGCCACCAGCTCCCGGAATTTCTCCATCAGAGCCGCGTCGTCGGGCAACGTGTCGGGCGGTTCCCAGCGAGCCTCCATCCGGCCCGAAACCAGACGTCGGCCGTCAGCCGTCTCCAGAGTGACCTCGGCGTAAGTTTTTTCGGGAAACTCGGCTTCGAACGCCGGAGAGACGCTCACCGTCACCCGGGCCATCAGCTCCCGGATGTCCGGGTCGAAAAGCCGGGGCGGGAGCACCTGCCGGGGACCCACGGCGCCATCCAGGATGGCGGCGGCAATGGGAAAGGCCATGTTGTACTGAGCCGCCTCGGTGTCGGCCGGCGGAGTCCGCCTCAGGGCGGCGGCGGCCGAGAAGGTCACCACCTCGATCCGGGCGATCTCCGCCGGGGCCAAACCGTGTTGCCGCATCACTCGCAAAGCTCCGTCCACGGCCGGCTGAGCCCATCGGCAGGCGGCGTAAGGCTTGAAATAGAGGTTCAGGATCTCGTAATCGGCCCCCAACCCCGGAATCCAGTCGGGATCGGGAGCATCGTCAAAGAGCGGATCGATTCCCGTAAACCCGTCGGCGGCCAGGCGGGCCGATGCCACCGCCACCATCGCCCCCCAGCCGATGCCGTCTTTGACCATGGACGGCGCGGCAATCCCCTTCATCATCGGGGCGATGGGCGCGTGGTATTCGGCCGCCCCGAGGGCGTGGCGGAGCCCATCCGGCGACAGCCCCAGAAGGCGACCGGCGGCTCCCGCTCCGGCCACCGCCCCCCAGGAGCCCGAAGCGTGATAGACGGGGTAACGGGCGTGGCGGATCATCCCCGCCCGGATGCCCAGCTCGTAGCCCACCACCAGCGCCGTCAGGAATTCGTCTCCCGGCACCGGCGCGGCGAGCTCCGACGCGGCCAGGACCGCCGGCAAGACACAGGCCCCCGGATGGCCCTTGACCCGGCGGTAGCCGTCGTCGATGTCCAGGGCGTTTCCGGCAAACCCGTTGGCCAGGGCCGCGCCCATGGCCGACGCCCGCCCGCCGGTGGCCAGGATCGTGGCCTCGTCACCGGCCATCTGGGATGCGGCGAACCGGGCCATGAGCCGGCCCACCGGCGTTTCGGTCCCGGCCAGCGCCGCGCCCAGACCGTCCAGCAGACAGCGCTTGGACTGATGCCGGACCTCGGGCGGCAGGTCTTCATATATGGTATCCCGGATGAACCGGATGACCGCGTTCGTATTCCCTGGGAGCGCGGGCGTCCCGCCCGCACCCGAGCGCAAGGGGTTCTTATGTTGCA
>CAZWGY010000145.1:0-10250 GCA_964633575.1 uncultured Desulfobacteraceae bacterium | reverse complement strand
TTATAAAACGGAAACCTCGGAGGTCTCCGGTCAATTGATTTCCGAACAGCTCAATTGATTTCCGAACAGCTCCATCAATCCAGAAACGAGAAATCCTGGATCAGGTTTTCGATGATGTTGATGTCCCGTTTCGAAATGTCGGACAGCTCGAAGCCAATGGCGAAAAAATTGGGGTTGATATCCTTTTCGCACCAGACGCTTTCAGCCTTGAAAACGATCTGGTTGTTGCCGTCGATGATGTCGGGGAGCACCATCCGCACGGTGTATCGCTCCCCGATCGGGATGGGCCGATCGCTGGTGATCATGATCCCCCGGGTGGTGATATCGACGAGCTGGCCGACGAGCTGTCCCGTCTCGTTATCGAACACGCTCAGATAGTAGATGAGATGGCGGCGTTTGAGCCTTCGTTTGTCAGACATGATCGATGGTCCCCCCAACGCCGTCGTCCTGGCGCCGGCGTTAAGCTGGGCATGCCGCCCGAAGGCGGCATGCCGTCCGGGTCACTAAAACGATACGTTAGATTGGGTTAGGATTCGTATTTAAAGGACAGGGAGACCCGAGCCCGAAATGCGGCGATCTTGCCGTTCTCCACGCGCATGTCGAGCTTATTGATCTCGGCGATTCTCAAATTTTTCAAGCTCTTGGAAGCCGATTCCACCGCAGCCCGAGCCGCTTCCTCCCAAGATGCCTCGCTCGTCCCCACCAGCTCAATGACCTTATATACGCTTTCCGCCATGACGTGCCTCCTTGTCTGTTTTCCTCAAAATCAACTCGATTCTACTAATCCACTTGAAATGGAGCGTGTTGCCCTTCCCGATAGACGGTATCACCTCCTTTTCAGCATCCGGTCGGCCGGCGGGCCCGGCCCCATGCCGACGCCCGCCTTCGCCCCATCCGCTACCCCCATATTTCGGCGGGCCAGCGGTTTGCATATCCGTTTCTTTATAACAGACTCGTCCCAGAACCACAAGGATTCTCCAATATCCGTTGCAATTCACCGCCATATCCTCTATTTTGGGCAGGTCTTCGGGAAGAAATCCGCTTCCCGGTCAATCCCGTTACGGAGGTACTCTAATGGCGGCTTCGCCCATCAAGCTGATCTCCTGGAACGTCAACGGCCTTCGGGCGGCCCTCAAAAAGGGCTTTGTGGAATCCATCCTGAGCCTCGACGCCGACATCGTGGCCATCCAGGAGACCAAGCTCCAGGCCCATCAGCTCACCGATGAAATGACCCGGATCGACCATTACACGGCCTGCTGGTCCCACGCCACCGTCAAAAAAGGTTACAGCGGCGTAGGCGTTTACACCCGGCTGACCCCGGAATCGGTCCGGGATGGGTTCGGCCGACCGGAATATGACAACGAGGGCCGGGTGCTCCGGCTCGACTTTCCGGACTTCACCTTTTTTAACGTCTATTTCCCCAACGGCCAGATGAACGACGAGCGGCTCCGGTACAAACTCGACTTCTACCGCTACTTTTTCGACCACGCTGACGGCGCGAGGAAGGCCGGCCGGCCGGTGGTGATCTCCGGGGACTTCAACACCGCCCACAACGAGATCGACCTGAAAAACCCCAGGTCCAACGAAAAGCGGTCGGGTTTTCTCCGGGTCGAGCGGGATGTCCTCGACCGGCTCGTGGAAAACGGCTATGTGGACACCTTCCGCCATTTCTACCCCGAGACCGTCAAATATTCCTGGTGGTCCTACCGCGCTTCCGCCCGCCAGAAGAATGTCGGGTGGCGGATCGACTACTTTTTCGTAAGCCGGGACCTCATCGAAAGCGGCCGGGTCCGGTCGGCCTTTATCGACAATGACGTTTACGGCTCCGACCACTGCCCGGTGGGGATCGAGCTGGGCCGGGGATAGCCGTTGGAAGCGATGGCGCTTGACAAGAACCCCGATTCTCACTACTTTCTGGTCATTTCCGATCCCCGCCGGGCGTTCGGCTCCAGCGGGGAGAACCGATGATTTCCGAACAGCTCAATTGATTTCCGAACAGCTCAATCAACCGCCATTTCATGCAACCGGAGGGCCGCCATGCGGATCGCCTTTCCCGTCAACGAAGACCGGGGCCTCGACAGCCCCGTACATGATCACTTCGGCACGGCCGAACGCTTTATCATCGTCAACGCCGACGACCGGAGGGTCCAAAGCATCGAAAACGCCGACCGGGACCACGAACACGGTCGCTGTCAGCCTCTGGCCGCCTTCAGCGGGGTCCCGGTGGACGCCGTGGTCGTCGGCGGCATCGGGGCCGGAGCCCTCCGCCGCCTGTCGGACGGCGGAATTCAGGCTTTCCGGGCCGTCGAGGGCACGGTGGCCGATAACCTGAACCTGATCGCCTTAAACCGGCTGCCGGCCTTTCCCCGGCACCATACCTGCGATGGCGACTGCCATCACTAACCCGGCCGCCCGCCATGCCCGGCGGGCCCGCTAAAGGAGGCCCCATGCCCCTGTTCGATTACCTCTGTGTCGATTGTGGAACGGTCACCGAGGTCCTGATCTCCGAAGACAGGACCCCGGACGCCTGCTCCAATTGCGGGAGCGCCAATCTCAAACGGCTCCTGTCCGCTCCGTCGTCGCTCACCGGAGCGTCCCGGCAGTCGATGCCCGGCCCCGGCGATACCGCCTGTTGCGGGTCCTCGCCCACTCACGCCGGCTGCGCCGGCCCGGGGAGCTGCTGCGGCAAGGGACCAGCCTGACCCGGCCATAATGAGCGACTACCATCGGGAGCAGATCGAAACCCTGTCGGCGGTCCGGGACCATCTCCGGGCCATGCCGATATCGGAGGTAAACGCCCTCCGCGACCGGATCGCCGATTACCTGGCTTTCCGCCAGGAGGTGGACGCTTTTCTGGAGTCACACCTGTCGGCCGTCTGTACCCGGAGCTGTTTTGAAGGCAACGAAAGCGCCTGTTGCACCCGTGAGGGGATCATCACCTTTTTCGCCGACGTGGTGATCAACGCCCTGGTCTCGCCGGAAAAGGAGCTGGTGCCCCTTTTCGATGTCCTCGGCCGGCCCAATCCCGAGTTCAAATGCGTCTATCTGGGACCGGCGGGCTGCCTCTGGCGGGTCAAGCCCGTTGTCTGCGAGATGTTCCTCTGTGACCCGGCCCGGGCGGCGGCTTTTGACGCGGACCCCGACGCCCGGCGAACCTGGGATGCGCTCAAACTCCGGGAGAAAACCTTTACCTGGCCGGACCGGCGGGTCCTCTTCGACGACCTGGAGGCCCGGTTTCTGGCCCGAGGGCTCCGGTCGCCCCTGATGTACAATCACAACAGCCCCGGCCTGCTCCGGATCAAGGCCCGGGCCGGAGTGGCGAGCGGATACGAACGGCGGCCCCGGCGCCGCCCGAATCACCAACAATTATCGGGATGAAATCGAGATGAAAGACGAGCGGGGATATTTCTACTACCCCTTTCCCCGGAACCGCCGGATTCGGATGTACGTCCGGGAAGCCGGCGGGGAGATCGAGTTCCGGATGTGGAGCGCCGTTGACGAGGAGATGTGGGCCTCCCACGGCTGGATTCCCTACGGGGCCATCCAGGAGGCGACGTCGTTGTACGACGGCAAGACGGGCTTCGACCCTCGCCGGGCCTATGACCTGGACATGGCTCACGAACTGATCCGGGGCCGGGACTGATCCCCGCCGCCCCGTCTGATACAAAGGAGCGCGCCATGAAGCGATGGATTGCCCTGGCCGCGGCCGGGGTTCTTCTGCTGGGGATCGGGATGGGTTGTGCCCCCGGCCGGACCAGCGGACCGGAAGCGCCCGCCGGCGGCGGACGAACCGACACGGAGGCCGAAAATGGACCGACGGCGGCCAAACCGCCGGATCCGAAGACCTTCGACCTCATCCACGAGGCCGTCATCCGGGCTGAGGCCACCGGCCGGCTCGCCGACGGACGGATCCGGTATGAAGTCATTCTTTCCGACGACGCGATCCCGTTCGCTTATGACAAGGGAGCCCTCTCGGATGGGGTCCGGACCGCCCTGGACATCTTTGCCCGGCGCTTCGTCCCCTCGCCCGATGCCGTTTACATCGAAATCCAGGGCCACACCGACGCCATCGGATCGGAATCTTACAACCAGGCCCTCGGCCGGGAGCGGGCCGAATCGGTCCGCCGGTACCTCAACGTCAAGCACCGGATTCCCATCCAGCGGATGAACGCCTTTTCCTACGGCGAAACCCAGCCGGTGGCCGACAACGAGACCCAGGCCGGCCGGGCCAAAAACCGCCGGGTAGTCCTCCTGGTGCTGGAATAAAGGGACGGTCGATCCATGCCCCTCCACCGATCCTTCCGCGTCCGAACCGCCGGAATCTTCCTCGGCATAAGCTTTGCCCTGCTCTTCAGCATCCGCCTGGGGGCCTTCTCCGGCGCCGATTCCGGCTCGGCCGATCCGGCCCCGGCCGCCGTCGAGGCTCGGGACACCTGGATGAACGTCTTTCAAAACGGCCGGAAAATCGGGTTCGCCCACTCGGCCCTCACTCCCCTCGACGACGGCTACCGGCTCACCGAATCGGTCTTCATGCGGCTCAACACCCTCGGCACCACCCAGAGCATCCGCCTGAGCTCCAAGGCGACCGTCGCCCCGGACTTCACCCTTCGGACCATCTATTTTTCCGTCTCCTCCGGTCCGTTCGAGATCATCGGCGAAGGGACGGTCGATGGGAATCGGCTCCGGCTCACCATGGGCCCCGAAGGCGAAGGGCGGACAACCGAGATCCCCTTTGACCAGCGGCCCTATCTCCTGTCCAGCATCGTCGACGCGGTCCGGGCCGGAAACATCCAAACCGGGGAGACCCGGGCCTTTGATGTCTTCGATCCGGGAGTCATGGGGCCGGCCGACGTCACGGTCCGGGTGGGCGGCAAGGAGTCGATCACCGTTTCCGACGTCGAATACACCGCCACCCGGATGACCCTTAACTACAAAGGGGTCACCCAGACCGCCTGGATCGCCGAGTCGGGGGAGGTGGTCCTCGAGGAAGGAGTCCTGGGCATCCGGCTGGAAAAAACCAGCCAGACCGACGCCCTCTTCAACCTCCCCGAGGATGGCGGCGAGGACCTCACTCAGGTCATGGCCGTCCCCATCGACCCGCCTCTCCCCGACCCGGCGGACCTCACCATGCTGCGAGTCCGGATCGAGGGGGTAGAGGATTTGGCCGATCTGGCCCTTGACGGCGAGCGGCAGGAATTGGACGGCCGGACCCTGACCATCACCCGGGAGTCACTGGCCGACCTCCCCGAGGCTCCGACGGACCCCGGCCCGGACCTGGCCGATCACCTGGCCCCGACCCCGTTCATCGAATCGGACCACCCCGAGATCGTCCGTCTGGCCGACCGGCTCACCAAACCGGACCAGCCCCTGGTCGAGCGAGCGGAGCGCATCCTGGAATGGATGGCCGAGAACATCGAGAAACGGCCCGTCCTCTCCCTGCCGGACGCCATCGACACCCTGAAGAACCGGGCCGGGGACTGCAACGAGCACGCCGTGCTCCTGGCGGCCCTGGCCCGGGCCGCCGGCATCCCCGCTCGGGTTGAAGCCGGCCTCGTCCACCACGACGGGCGGTTCTACTACCACGCCTGGAACCGGCTCCATCTGGGCCGATGGATCACCGCCGACGCCACCTTCGGCCAGATGCCGGCGGACGTGAGCCACATCCGGCTGGTGATGGGCGCCGGAGCCGAACAGCTCAACCTCCTCCGGCTCATCGGAAAGATCCGCCTGAAGCTCCTCGACACGGCGCCATGATCGCCCTCGACGGCATCACCAAGCGCTACACCGATTTCACGGCCGTCTCCGACCTGACCCTCCGGGTTCCGGCCGGAGAGGTTTTCGGGTTCATCGGCCCCAACGGCGCCGGGAAGACCACGACCCTCCGGATCATGGGGGGCGTCCTGGCTCCATCCGCCGGGACGGTGACGGTGGCCGGCATCCGGATGGACCGGCATCCCGAATCGGCCAAGCGGCACATCGGCTTTATCCCGGACCGGCCCTACCTCTATGAAAAGCTCACCGGGATGGAGTTTCTCCGGTTCACCGCCCGGCTCTACGGGGTGGACGAGGATGCCTTTTTCCGCCGGGCCGAAACGGAGCTGGCCCGGTTCTCCCTGGCCGACTGGCCGGACGAGCTCATCGAGTCCTACTCCCACGGGATGAAGCAGCGGCTGATCCTGGCTTCGGCCCTCGTTCACGACCCGTCAGTGATCATCGTGGACGAGCCCACCGTCGGCCTCGACCCCGCCGCCATCCGGCTTTTAAAAGACCTCTTCCGGCGGCTTGCCGCCGACGGGACCACCATCTTCATGTCCACCCACAGCCTCAGCGTGGCCGAGGAGATCTGCGACCGGATCGGGGTCATCCACCACGGGCGGCTCATCGCCACCGGCACCGTCGAGGAGCTCCGCCGGGAGGCCGAGATCGCCGACGCCAACCTCGAGCGGGTCTTTCTCCGCCTGACCGCCGAGGGGGCCATGTAGGTTATGGGGACCGTCGCCCTGCTCCTGACCCCCCGGCTCCTGTCCGCCAAAAACCGGGGCCGTTCGGAGACCGGGGGCAGTTGGCTCCGGGTCGCGGTCCTGGGGACGGTGGGGACGGTCTTCTGGGCCGGGATCTTCGCCGTCACCCTGAAGGTCCTCTTCTACTTCCGGGGCATCGAGGAGGTCGGCGAGGTCATCGCCTTCAAGCTCCTGTCGATGCTCCTGATCACCGCCCTGGCGCTTCTGATCTTCAGCGCCATCCTGACCGCCCTCTCCCGGCTCTACCTCTCCCGGGACCTCTCGCTCGTCCATTCCCTGCCGGTGCCGGCTCACCAGGTCTTTGTCGCCCGATGGATCGACGCCACCGTGGAAAGCGCCTGGATGGTGGGAGTCTATGCCCTGCCGGTCTTTATCGGCTACGGGATCGTCTGGGAGGCCGCGGCCGGCTATTACCTCATCATGGCCGCCAATCTCCTGGGGCTCTGCCTGGTCGCGTCATCCCTGTCCGCCCTGCTGGTCATGGCCGCCGTGATGATCATCCCGGCCAGCCGGATGCGCGGTATCTTCGTCTTTCTCGGGATCGCCGCCTTTGTGCTTCTCTATCTGGCCATCCGGCTCCTCAAGCCGGAGCAGCTCGTTGACCCGGACGTCTTCATCACCGCCCTCGTTTATCTGAAAAACCTCGAGACCCCCGCCTCGCCCCTGCTCCCGAGCACCTGGGTTTACGACAGCCTCCGGGCGGCCCTGCGGGGCCAATACGGTTCGGCGTTCTTCCACCTGAGCCTGATCGCGAGCTTTGCCGGGCTGATGGTCTGGATCATCATCGTGGTCGCCGACCGGATCTACTTTTCCGGGTACTCCAAGACCCAGACGGCGGCGGTCCGGCTCATCAGCCGGCGCCAGGGCCCCAACCCGATCCTGGCCCGGCTTCCCGGACCGGTTCAAGCCCTGGCAACCAAGGAGATCAAGACCTTTTTCCGGGACCAGACCCAGTGGTCCCAGATTTTTCTCATCGCGGCCCTGGTGATCATCTACGTCTATAACTTCAAGGTCCTGCCCCTGGACCGGGCCCCCGTCCGGACGGTTTACCTCCAGAACCTTCTGGCCTTTTTAAATATGGGCCTGGCCCTCTTCGTCCTCACCGCCGTGACCGCCCGGTTCGCCTTTCCGGCGGTGAGCCTCGAGGGGCCGGCCTTCTGGATCATCCGGTCGGCCCCCATCCCCATCCGGACCTTTCTCCGGATCAAGCTCGCCGTTTACTACCTGCCGCTTCTGATCCTGACCGAGGTCCTGGTGATCGCCACCAACCTCCTGCTCCAGGTCACCCCCTTCATGATGGTTCTATCGACCGTCACCGTCTTTTTCATGGTCCCGGCGGTGGTCTCCCTCGGGATCGGATTCGGGGCCGCCTACCCCGACTTCGGCGCCGAAAACCCGGCTCAGACCGTCACCTCCTACGGCGGAGTCCTCTTCATGATCCTGGCCGCCGGGCTGATCGCCGCCGTGATCCTCCTGGAGGCCGGGCCGGTCTATCGGATCTTCATGGCCGGCATCCACGACCGGCCCCTGACGGTTCTGGAACGACTCTGGACCGTGGCGGCCTTCGCCCTGGCCCTCGGCCTGAGCGTCACCGGGGTTCTGTTTCCCCTGAAATTTGGTGAAAGGCGGCTTGACCAGCTTCGAACCGGGAAATAGCAAGGCTCAGGTCAGTCGTTATCCCCGTCCAGAAAGCCGCCCAATGACCCGAGAATCGATCCCTCGCCCCGGCTGCCGCCGCGCTGAGGAGCGGCCTGGAGCATCCGGCCGGCCAGGCGGGAAAAGGGAAGCGACTGGAGCCAGACCCGGCCCGGCCCTCCGAGAATGGCAAAGAAGAAGCCCTCGCCGCCGAAAAGCATGGTCTTGACCCCGCCGGCCCGCTCGATCTCGAAATTCACCGAAGCCTCGAAGGCCACCACGCAGCCGGTGTCCACGTGGAGGACCTCGCCGTCGGCGAGTTGCCGCTCCACCACCGTGCCCCCGGCGTGGAGAAAGGCCATGCCGTCGCCGTCAAGCTGCTGCATGATGAACCCTTCACCGCCGAAAAGGCCGGTCATGATCTTCCGCTGGAGGTATATCCCTATCTGAACGCCCTTGGCCGCGCAGAGAAAGCTGTCCTTCTGGCAGACCATACGTCCCCCCACTTCGGGGAGCCGAACCGGGACGATGTTTCCCGGAAAGGGGGCTCCGAAGGCCACATGAGCCTTGCCCTCCCCGGTGTGGGTGAAGACGGTCATAAAGAGGCTCTCCCCGGTGAGAAGCCGCTTGCCCGCCCCGAAAAGCTTGCTCATGAACCCGCTCCCGGCGCTGGTCTCCGAACCATCGCCGAAGATGGTCTCCATCTTCACGTCCGAAGCCTTGTACATCATCGCCCCGGCTTCGGCCACCGCGCTCTCGCCGGGGTCGAGCTCCACCTCCACGAACTGCATTTCCGCGCCGAAAATCCGGTAGTCGATCTCGTCGGCCCGGCTCGTCCGGCCGCCGGGCGTGGCCGGAGCCGGTCCAGCCGGCGGGGTCGGGGCCGACTGGGGCCCCTTCCCGGCCAGCTCGGGAACCTCGGCAATGGGTTTCCAATCCGAAAAGCCCTCCCGCCAGGCATACCCGTCCGGGTTCATCCGGGCCTGAAAGATCGCCTGACTCTCGTCCATGGGTCCTGACTGCTTGCCGTCACGGCTGAGATACCATTGGGTCATCCGTCCCGCCTTTCGTTAAACGGTTTACACTCGTCAAATCCGCGCCGGAAGACGACGGTTCCCGCCGCCGGTCCCCGGTTCCGGACATGATGCACCGGTTGAGGCGCCATGGCAAGATTTTGATGGAAAAAGGTCACGGGCGGAGCCGGTCGATGAATTTGAGGTGAGCCCTGGGCAGGGGATAGCGGTCGAGGGCGGCGGGTCGAATCCATCGATGGGCCGCCGGCCCGTTCCGCCGGACCCGGCCCGCCTGATAGCGGCAGACAAAGACCTCCATCTCGATCCGGAAATGGGTGTAGGCGTGGCGGACCCGGGCCAAGTGCCGCTCGACGGCGACTTCGAGTCCGGTCTGCTCCCGGACCCGCCGCCGGCAGGCCGTTTCAGCCGTCTCCTCCGGCTTCATCTCTCCGCCGGGAAACTCCCAGAGCCCGCCCAGAAGCCCCTCCGGCGGCCGCTGGGTAATCAACAACCGGTCCCCCTTGAAGACCACTCCGGCGACCAGGTGATGCAGCGGGGTTTTGCGCCGGGGAACCCGGACCGGAAACCGATGGGTCTCCCCGGCGGCGACGGCCTCGCAACAATCCCGGAGCGGGCAGTCCGGGCAGAGCGGGGTCCGGGGCCGACAGATCAGCGCCCCCAGCTCCATCACCGCCTGGTTGAAGGTCCCCGGCCGGTCCCGGTCGAGGAGCCGGCCGGCCAGCTCGTCGAACCGCCGCCTGGCCCCGGCGTCATTGACCGGGGCATCCACCCGGCACAACCGGGCCAGAACCCGCTTGACGTTCCCGTCCACCACCGCTAAGGGCTTTCCAAAGGCAATGCTCATCACCGCCGCGCCGACATAAGGCCCCACTCCGGGCAGCGACCGGAATTGATCGGCGTCCCGAGGGACCTCTCCCCCGTATCGAGCGGCCACCAGCCCGGCGGCCCGGTGGAGGTTCCGGGCCCGGGCGTAATAGCCGAGCCCCTCCCACCCCTTGAGAACCTCTTGAAGATCGGCCGCCCCCAACGCCGACACGTCCGGAAACCGCTTCAGGAACCG
>CAZWGY010000144.1:0-10465 GCA_964633575.1 uncultured Desulfobacteraceae bacterium | reverse complement strand
ATCAGCTTTCCTGACTTTTTCTACTTGAACAACGGGAGGACTTTGACATGAAAATGAAAAGACGGGTTTTGCGTGTCAACATGATGTTTCTGGTTTGGGCGTTTCAAATCTGGCTGATCGCGACCGCCCACGCCGGCGTTGTCTCCACCAGCCCGGCAAGCAATGCGGTCAACGTGGCGACGAGCATCGCCACCATCAATGTCGAATTTGATGATGACGCCTATGCCAACTATGTTACCGAGGGGTCCTTTATTGTCAAACCCCTGACCGGCTTTGATCCGCCCGCCGTTTCCGGGGTCAAATCCTACGGCAACCGGACCGCGACGTTTACCCTGTCGGAAAGCCTTCAAGCGGATACCGAATACAGTGTATCCGTTACTCCGGATGCTTTTCAACCGGGGGTTTCCTGGACGTTTTCCACGGGCGCCGGCGGGGCTCATGTCGCCCCGATCGGATCGACCAATCCGGCCGCGAATGCCACCGGAGTAGCCGTCGATACAACGATCAGCGCGACATTTACTGACGATAGCTATCAGAATATCGTCACCGACGGATCGTTCGTGGTCAGACCGACAGGGGGATTCGATCCACCCATCGCCGGACAGGTGACCTATAATAGCCGGACCGCGACATTCACCCCGTCGGCGAGCCTGGAGATCGACGTCACCTACATTGCATCCGTCACCCCCGGCGATATGGAGACGGGCTACTCCTGGTCGTTTACCACGGGAGCCGGAGAAGTGGTCGCCGGCGGCATCCCCCTTCATGCGGGATGGAACCTGATCAGCTTTCCGGCGAACCGATGCTATTACCTGGCCTCCGCCGGACAGCCCACCGTCAGTATGATCGACGGCATTGAATACGTATCGGTTGACGGCATTGGAGATATTCTGACTTCCATTGACGGCCGGTACAGCTATGTGCAGGGTTTCGATTCAACCGGCGCCAAGACCTATAACCTTACGCCGTTCAGCAATATGCAGTATATGGCGGCCGGATACGGCTACTGGATCAAGGTCAATGATGACGTCAGCGGGCTGATCTATCTGGAGATCGAAGGTGATCCCGTGCCGGCAACGGCCAGCATTCCGCTTCAATCCGGCTGGAACCTGGTCGGCTATCTGGGCGGCTCGGTCCAGTATGTCGATGCCGAGCCAGCGGTTCATTTTCCGGACAACCGAACCATGTCCCCCGTTGCCGACATCCCGAGCATCTTCAACTCGATTGCGGGCCAATATTCTTATGTCCAGGGCTTCGACGAAACCGGCGCCAAAACTTACAATCTGACGCCATTCAGCAATTTTAAGTATGTGGGGCCGGGGTACGGCTACTGGATTAAAGTCAATGAGGGGGCCTCTCCGGCCTTGCGCTGGGAATAATGGAGAGCCGGGCCATGATGAACTTCAAGTCGTTCGCTTCCTGGGCTATGGGCGTGTTCCTGATGATTCTAATCAGCGTTGCGTTACCCGTTTATGCGCAATATTTTCCGATGCCGGTCGAAACGTTGACCAATTGCGTCTATGTCGGGGCACTGGAAATCAGCGGGGAACCCGCGGAAAACGGCCGCGATGAGGTCGGCGTGTTTATAGATGATGGTGAAGGCGGAGAGATCCTGGTCGGGGCCGGTGTCATGGGGGCGGTTTTGCCTGAATATTATTATGTTACCATTTATGGAGATGATCCGACGACAACGGACAAGGATGGGGCGGAAGCCGGAGACACGCTGATTTTCAAGGTCTGGGACGGCAGCACCAGCGAGGTCCGGACGGTCGCCCCATCCCGAATGACTTACGTTGCATACACCGGCCTGACGCAACCCGCTATCCCCCCCACATGGCACGATAGCCACACTTATGGCCTGCTGAACATCTCAACGGTCAAAAAGGGGGATATAGACGGGAACGGGAATATCGAATTGAAAGACGCCCTCATTGCTCTGAAGGTTGTAACCGCGATGGACGATCCGGACTGCCGCGATTTGGGGGCCGATCTGGATGACGATGGCCGGATCGGCCTCCAGGAGGCTGTTTTTGTCCTTTGGACCGTGTCGGAAGCGAATTGATGCAGAGTGCGGAACGACGTCGGTTTACGGAAAACCAGCATGGGCGAGGCGTCGATTCGATGCGCAATGGCGCCTGAAAAGGCTGACCGGATAAAGCGATATTCAGAAAAAACCAAAACGACGGGAGATGAAAATGAGATTGCTGAAAGTGATTTTGTTCACGGTGATGCTGACCGGTCTTGCGGGTTTATCGACACCCGCCGCGGATGCGGCCCATTTCGTTGGGGTCCAGACGACGCCGACAAGCTGTGTTTATGCGGGCCGACTGACCATCGATGGAGCGAGCGCGGTGGATGCGGCGGATGAAGTCGGAGTCTATGTCGGAGATGGCGCCGGCGGTGAAATCCTCGTGGGAGCCGGTGTGATGGGAGACACTATAGCCGGCTATTACTATGTCACGGCCTATGGAGATGATCCCGCCACGCCTGCCAAGGACGGGGCGACAAACGGGGAACCCCTGATTTTCAAGGTCTGGGACGACGGCGGCGCTCAGGAATACACGATCCCGTCAACTTCCATGTCCTATGAATCCTATGCGGGGCTGACTCAACCCGCCATCCCGCCCGTGTGGACAAACGGAGTGTCTTACGGTTTGCTGAATCTCGAGGTGACAACCGGCACGAATCAGCCGCCGGTGGTATCCGATCAGAGCTTTTCGGTGAATGAAAGCAGTCCCACTGGCACGGTTGTCGGGACGGTTGCGGCGAGCGATCCGGACGGGGATCCACTGAGCTATTCCATTACCGGCGGCAATACCGGCGGTGCGTTTTCCCTGGACATCACCTCGGGTGAGCTTTGGGTAAACGACGCCACTCAGCTCGATCACGCCACGACGCCGGTATATAGCTTAACCGTTGAAGTAAACGACGGCACGGCAACCGATACCGCGCAGGTCACCGTAAATGTCAATCCCGCCGGCGGCGGATCTCTCCATTTCAGCGGAGTGGATGCAACGCCGACAAGTTGCGTCTATACGGGAAGAGCAATGATTGGCGGAATAGATGGTGCAGCCGGCATCGATGAAGTGGGTGTCTTTGTGAGTGACGGGGCCGGCGGTGAGATCCTGGTCGGGGCGGCGGTCCTCGGCGACGTTCAGCCCGGTTATTATTACGTCACGGTTTACGGAGATGATCCGGACACTCCGGAAAAAGACGGGGCTTCCGACAATGACCTCCTGACGTTTAGGCTCTGGGATGCCAGCGCCGGTCAGGAGTACCTGATCGACTCGCAAAACATGGCTTATGAAGCCTTTACCGGCCTGACCCAGCCGTCCATACCGCCGGTCTGGACGAGCGGAACGACCTTTGGGCTGTTGAATCTCGATACAATGGCCCCCGGGAATCAGAGTCCGGTGGTTGGAGACCAGAGCTTTTCGGTCCGTGAGGACGGCGTAAACGGTGATGTCATCGGGACCGTTTCGGCAAGCGACGCCGATGGTGATGCCTTGCATTATGCCATTACAGCCGGCAATACGAACGGGGTTTTTGCAATTGATTTCCATTACGGTCAAATTACCATTAGCGACGCATCCCAACTCGATGCGGTGACTACCCCCACGTACACATTAACGGTTGAAGTCTCTGACACCCATCAGGCCTCCGATACGGCGACGGTGACCATCGATGTCGTGCCGAGCGGCTCCGGCTCCAATCCTCCGGTTGTCAATGATCAGACCTTTTATGTCCGGGATGACGTCGCCAATGGCACGCTTATCGGCGTTGTTCAGGCGAGCGATCCGGACGAAGACCCTTTAAGCTATTCCATTACCGGAGGCAATACCGGCAATGCGTTTTCATTGGACATCAGCACGGGTGAGCTTTCAGTGAATGATGCCACTCAGCTCGATCACGCCACCACGCCGGTATATACCCTGACCGTCGAAGTAAGCGACGACACCGCAACGGATACCGCCCAAGTCACCGTAAACGTCAATTCCGCCGGCGGTGGAGCTATTCATTTTAGCGGGTTTGGGACAACCCCGACGAACTGCGTTTATACGGGAAGAGCGGTGATTGCCGGAATGGATGCCGTGGACGGCATGGATGAAGTGGGCGTTTTCGTCGGTGACGGGGCTGGTGGAGAGATCCTGGTCGGGGCGGCGGTCTTCGGCGATGTGCAGCCCGATCATTATTACGTCACGGTTTACGGAGATGATCCGGAGACTCCGGAAAAAGACGGGGCTTCCGACAATGATACGCTGACCTTTAAGCTCTGGGATGCCAGCTCCGGTCAGGTGTACCTGATCGACTCGGGGGTCATGGCTTATGAAGCCTTTACCGGCCTGACACAGCCGTCCATCCCGCCGGTCTGGACGAACAGAACGACCTTTGGGCTGTTGAATATCGATACCATGGCCTCCGGAAATCAACATCCGGTGATTGAAGACCAGAACTTTACGGTCCGTGAGGACGGTGCAAACGGCGATGTCATCGGCACCGTTTCAGCAAGCGACGCCGATGGTGATGTATTGCATTATGCCATTACAGCCGGAAATACGGATGGCGTTTTTGCAATCGATTCCCAGTCGGGCCAAATGACCATTAGCGACGCTTCACTGCTCGATGCGGTGACTACCCCCACCTACACCTTGACCGTGGAAGTCTCTGACGCCCATCAGGCATCCGATACGGCGACGGTGACCATCGATGTCATTCAGAGCGGCTCCGGCTCTAATCCTCCGGTCGTCAATAATCAGACTTTCTATCTTTACGATGACAGCGCCAATGGCACGCTTGTCGGTGTCGTTTCAGCGAGCGATCCGGACGGAGACTCGTTGCTGTTCACCATCACCGCCGGCGATTCCAACCATGCCTTTGCTCTCGCCGAGAACACGGGACATCTGATGGTCAACGACCGATATCAGCTCAACTACCACACCACCCGGGTGTACAATTTGGTGGTGGAAGTGTCAGACGGCACACTGACCGACACGGCGACCGTGACCGTCAATCTGCGACGGCATTCAAGCGGCGGCCCGACCAATCATGCCCCATCGATTCAGAATCAGACCTTTTCCATTGACGCACCGGTCACAACCGGAGCCATCGTCGGCACCGTGGTGGCCAGCGATTCGGATTCAAATCTTTTAATTTTTACCATTACGGCTGGCAACGGCGACGGTTGGTTTGCCATCGATCGGAATACGGGGCGGATCACGGTCCACGACCCCACCGGCTTGACCGCCGGTAACGCCTATCCATTGAATGTCCGGGTTTCAGACGGTCAGCTCAGCGATGTCGCCACGGTCACGATTACCGTGAATGAATCCGGAGTCGGCGGTAATCAGCCGCCGGACGCGCCGGTTCTCCAATCGCCCCCAAACGGTCAAACCGGCGTGGCCGGATCTCCGGTATTGACGACCCGGCCATTCACCGACCCGGACGGCAATGATACTCATGGGGCCACCCACTGGCAGGTCAGCCGGACGGATGATTTCACGACGTTAGTGTTCGAGGTGATCAGCGATACGGATTTGACATCGATCAACAGCCCCGATCTAACGCTGAATGCCGGCTCGGTCTATTACTGGCGGGCGAGGTTCTTCGATACGGCCGGCGCGGCCTCTCCATGGTCGGATATCGTCATGTTCGAGACCGCTTCCGCGGCAAATCAACCTCCCAATGCCGATGCCGGTCCGGATCAGACGGCACTTCCGGGACAGACCGTTACCCTCGATGGCTCCGGCTCAACGGATCCGGACGGCACTATCATCTCCTATTCATGGCGCCAGGTTTCCGGCACCGCCGTGGGGCTTTCCAGCAATGGAGCGAATGCGACATTTACCGCCCCGGAGACGGATGCGGATGGAGAGGCGTTTGTTTTTGAGCTGACGGTAACCGATGCCGGAAATCTCCAATCGGTGGATACCTGCATCGTCAATGTCAGCCTGAATAACTCCCCCCCAATCGCGGACGCCGGAGTGGATCACACGGTTACCGAAGGAACGACGGTAATCCTGGATGCATCCCGATCTTACGACCCCGATGGGGAGATTGCCTCACTCGAATGGACTCAGGTATCGTTGGAACCCAAAGTGACGTTATCCGACCCGACCGCCATTAACCCGACCTTCGTTCAGCCGGTGCCCCCCGAGGGCACGACGTTTCGGTTCCGCGTGACCGTTGAGGACGGCGGAGGATTGATGTCCTCGGATGATGTCGAGGTGATCATCCTGGATAACGGCATTACCCGGTACGCCAATGATATTTTGAGCTTTACCGCGGCGACGGGCGAACAAATGGGCATCCAGGCCGGTGATGACGGTCGGATCATTTCATTGGATTCAGTCGATCCCCGGACCTTGAGCAACATCGCGAACAGACCCGAAGGTGCCCTTCACGGCTCGATCGATACGATCATCCGGGTGGATACATTGGGCGGTGTCGTCACGGTCCAGATATATCTCCCGGAACCGGCGGATGATGACCTGTCGTGGTTCCGTTACAGCGATTTGGAAGGATGGGTGGATTACACCGCCAATGTCACTTACAATGCCGAAAGAAACCGGATAGAAATGATCCTGGCTGATGGTGGTATCGAGGATGCGGATGAGATGGTCAATGGATTCATACGAATCAGACTCATTTTCACCGGTGCCGCGAATGCTGAGCCGGATCCGTCCCCGAATAGTGGTGGCGGAGGCGGCGGAGGGGCGGGATGCTATATTCATGCCGCAATGGCAAAGGATGCCTCTTGCCTGTCCGCTTCAGCGGTTTCGGCTTGGCTGGCTCTGGCCGGGTTGGTTGCCTTGGGTGTTTTCAGAGGTATTAGAAAGAAACCGACACAGAGGCCAGATGCCTGATTCGAGAAAGGCTCGAGAATCCTTTTTGCAAGACGGGGCAAGGATGATCGGGCCTTGATCATCATTTCGGCCACACGGCGTCCGGACCTAACCCCCCTATCCCCCCTTCCCTAAAGGGAAAGGGGGAATAATCATGCCATTATTTCAAGCACATAAGGCAGTTGATGTCACCCCCTCTCCTTTAGGGGAGGGGGCCGGGGGGAAGGGTTTGATGAGCCGGGTGAGTCCAATGGCCCAAACGATGATCAAGGCCAATGGTTTGTTTCGCCTGTGAGGGGCCGCTTAATCGGAACCTGGAGAAGCCAGCTTCTTTGCCCCCTCCGCCAGCAGCGATTTAAACCGGTCGAGCGTGATGGGACAGGGGATGATGGGAATCCCCATCCAGTCCGAGTATTCGAGAAAGTCCTCGGGATGCTCGGCCATGTACTGGTCCAGATACCCGATGCCGTCCAGAACGATGGCCCCGCCGGTGTGCTTGGGGAAGTTCTCGTTGGCCAGGCCCTGGTCCCACCCCTTGAAGACCTGCTTCCGGTACTTAATCCAGCCCGGAGTCATCCACCAGACCGGCTCGCCGCCGGCCATTTCCTCGGCGATCCGGGTTCGTTCGGCCTCGTCGGCGAGCATATCCATGCAGTGGGTCGCGTTGATCCGGGCGATCCCGGGCCCCTGCTCCGAAATGATGGTCCGCATCAGGCGAGTGGGCTCGTCCACGTTGACGTAGCAGAATTTCCCGCCGTAAACAACCAGGACTTTGTCGAAGTCCTTCCGGGCGGCTTGAATCCGTCGGACCAATTGCCGTTCCAGCTCGGGGATGTCCTGATGGAGGCCGGGGGTCGTGTAGAGGACCTTCGGCGAATCGAGAAACCCCGTTTTCTGGAGATGGCCCAGCTCAAGGCTCATGGTGCCGCACGACACCACCGCGATATCCGAAAATGATACCTCGTCCATGGTTTCCTCCTAATACCGCAAAGCGGTCTCGTATCCCGCGTGGACCGCGGTGTAAATGTCCATGACGGCGCCGGCGTCGCCGATGATCTCCAGCGAGGGCACCGTCTCCCGGATGGCCGGGTCCGGTCCCGGCGCCGGGGTCATCCCCGTGGCCAGGATGACCGTCTGAAACGGGGGCAACTCTACCGATTCCCCGTCCCGGGTCATCTCTACCCGGTCCGGCCTGAACGCGGTCACCGCCGTATGGGGCATCAGGGTGACGTTCGGCATCTCCCCGATCCGCATCAGGGTGAGCTTTTTGGTGATCATCTCCATCATGCTGCCGATGGGATCGGTCCGCTTGGTGGCGACCACGTCGAACCCCGACTTGCCGAGCTTTTCCGCGATCTCCAGTCCCGTCCGGCCGGCGCCGATGACCAGGACCCGGGGCCCCTTCACCGGTTTGGTCCCGCTGAAGTATTCAATGGATGTCAGGCTGTACTGGGAGTCGAGCCCCTCAATTTGAGGAACCTGCTGCTTTGCCCCAACGGCCCAGACCAGGAGACCCGGCGACATCTCTCGGACCAGATCGGCGTCAACGGCCCGGCCGGTCATGACCGAATCGACCGTTTCCCGGACCTGGCGGGCCAGGGTGGTCAGGCCGTCGCGCATCAATTCCTTGCCGGGAGCCCGCCAGGCCAGGTTGAATTGACCGCCCAGGTGGTCGGATTGCTCCGCCAGGGTCACCCGGTGACCTCGCTTGGAGAGATAGAGGGCCGCGCTCAACCCGGCCGGACCGCCGCCGGCCACCAGGACGGTCAGAGGCGTGCCCGCCGGCTTCAGCTCGGGCCGCCCGATCTCCGGATTCAGGTTGCAGCCGATGGGCTCGCCGGTTTTCACCCGGTGGAGACATCCCTGAAGACAATACCCGCAGTGCCGGACATCATCGACGGTTTCCGCTCCCCACTTTTCGATCAGCTCGGGGTCGGCGATCAACGGCCGGCCGATGGCAACGAGATCCGCCAGATCATCATCCATGACCGACCGGACCCGCTCCATCCGGCCCATCCGGCCGGCCAGAATCACCGGCAGCCGGGTCTGGTCCCGGACCCACCGGGCTGCCTCCATCTGGGGTCCTTCGGGCAGGCTGCCGTGATGAAAGTACCATGGCGGGCTGAAGCAGGCCGATCCCATCCCGACGTGGACCGCCCGGGCCCCGGATTCCTCGCCCAGCGCCAGCAGCGATGCCAGATCCTCACGGGGAAGGCCGAATTCGGGGGACATCTCATTGCCCGAAATCCGCAAGATGCGGGGGAGATCCGGGGCTCCCTCCCGAACCGCCGCCAGGGCTTCCTGAGCGAACAGGAGCCGGTTTTGCCCGTACCGGTCCGACCGCTTGTTGATGGCGGGGTTGAGAAACTGGGAGATCAGATAGCCGTGACCGCCCTGGACCTCGATCATGTCGAAGCCCGCCTCGACGGCTTTTGCCGCGGCCGACCGGTACCCATCGAGGATGGCCCCGATCTCCGCCTCGGTCAGGGCTTCAGCGGTCTGGCCGGTGGTCGGGCAGGTGACCGGCGACGGGGCCTTGGGCGGGCCGCCGGTGGCCTTGGGATTGGCCGCCGCCCCGGCATGGTTCAGGTGGAGGACGGCAAGCCGGTTTTCCCGGTGGATCACCCCGACGATTTCCCTGAGCTCCCCCACGCTGTTCGGGAGGTGGATGCAAAGCTGCCTGGGATGCTCCTTGCCCTCCGGCGTCACCGACACCGGCTCGATAATCAACAGCCCCGGCCCCCGCCGGGCGATTTGCCCATAATAATTCAGATGGCGCTCCGTCACATTCCCCTGGGGCGTGCCAAAAGCCGTTTTGATCGGCGGCAGCACAAACCGGTTGGCAAGCTCCAGGTCCCCTAATCGATACGTTTCGAAAAGCTTCCGCATGGCCATCCCTCCTGTCTCAGCGTTGTGTCGTGATCCGGTCCGGGCCTCGCGGCACCCGGCGGTGATATCTCTCAATACAGCAATATGAGTGCCAGACGGGCAAAACCGGCTCCGGCGTTCACGGCAAGGCCCGGCGGACCGGGTGGAGATGGTTCCGCGACAGGATGAGAGAAACGGGAAATGGTTTGAAATTAAGCCTGTTATTTGCGTCCGTGGGGCGGGGATGGGATGGCGAAGGGAGTTGCGGTTTAAACGGCAAGAAGATGAGGGAGCGAGGTTGGCCGCCCTTCATCTGGGGATTGTAACGCCATGGTAACGTAAAGGTAACGTTTCGAATGGGCCTGGCGGCAACGGGGTTCAGGCTGGAAAAGCCGATCAACGGTCCCGGGCCGCTTCAGCCATTCACGGGGGCCGATCGAGTTTATTGGTACAACCGCCGGGGAGCGCCGCCCGCCGGCGCGGTTGGAGACCTCCGAGGTTTCCAAAAAAATTGGAAACCTCGGAGGTCTTTATCGGCTCCCTGGGAGCGCGGGCGTCCCGCCCGCATATTGTAGGGGCGGTCCCGCGTGTCCGCCCGCGATGGGCAGGCACGGGGGCCGATCGAGTTTATTGGTACAACCGCCGGGGAGCGCCGCCCGCCGGCGCGGTTGGAGACCTCCGAGGTTTCCAAAAAAATTGGAAACCTCGGAGGTCTTTATCGGCTCCCTGGGAGCGCGGGCGTCCCGCCCGCATAT
>CAZWGY010000143.1:3144-10560 GCA_964633575.1 uncultured Desulfobacteraceae bacterium | reverse complement strand
CTAACCATTCAATAGCAGGTTGACTGGATGACGGTCCTCCCGTTGGGATGCCGCCACCGTCTGGGCGGCCGGTTTAGACGGCGACCGAAGGCGGGTGCCGGGGCGTTGAATCCGGCGGGGTTGGGTTGGTCAGAGCCGCCCGGAGCGGAAGATTGACAGGATCAGCCAGATGCCCAGGATGGTGGCGATGACGTAGCCGGTGACTCCTAAAACGGCGGTGAGGGTGATTTCCTGGGTTCCGAAGAAGTCGATGGTGATCTCGAGGATTGTCTGGGATGAGTTTAAGACCATGGCCCCGGCGAGGATCGAGGCCGCCAGGACGACGCCCACGGTGAGCCGGTTGACCCCCTTTTCGATCTGCCGGTCGAGCCCGTCGAAGCCGCTGTGGCGGAGCTCCATCCGGCCCTTGCCCCGGGCCGTTTGCCGGAGGATGTCGTGGAGGTACCGGGGCGCGGATTCCATGTAACGACGCATGGTCCGGGCGTCCCGTCCCAGCTTGTTGAAGACCTTCTGGGCCTCGTAGCCCCGCTGGATCAGCTTTCTGGCGTAGGGCCGGGTTACCTCCAGGAGGCTGGCGTCGCTGCCGAGGATCTTGCCCAGGGCCTCCGTCTGGATGAAGGTCTTGAGCAGGAGCAGGAGGTTCCGGGGCATCCGGATCCGGTATTTGAGGATAAGCCGCATGACCTGATCGTAAACGTCCTTCACCGAGATGGTCTGGAGGGACCGGCCGTAGAACGGTTCACTGATGTCGATCAGGTCGGACCGGAAGCCGGCCACGTCCACGGTCTCCTCGTCAAGGAGCCCGAGGTCCCACAAGACGTCCATGACCATGTCGTAGTCGTGCTCGGCAAACCCCAGAAAGAGGTTGGCGATGTTGAGCATGGTCGTCTCGTCCAGGTAGCCGGTGATCCCGAAGTCCACCAGGCCCACCTGGCCGTTGTACTTGACGATGGTGTTGCCGGGGTGGGGGTCGGCGTGGAAGTAGCCGAATTCCATGAGCTGTCGGGAAAAGGAGCGGAGTCCGATGAGGGCGATCCGCTTGGGGTCGATCCCGTGGTCGCGGATGGCCGCCACCTGGTCCATCTTGATGCCGGGGATGTACTCCATCACCAGAATCGACCGGCTGGTGTAATCCCAGTGGACCCGGGGAATGTGGATCTCGTCGCTGTCTTCGAAATGGCGGCCGAACTTTTCGAGGTTCCCGGCCTCGATGAACATATCGAGCTCTTTGAAGATGGTTCGTTCAAATTCCCGGACCAGGTTCACTGGCGCCAGAATTCGGCCTATCTCGAAGAGCGATTCGATCCGCTGGGCCAGGCCGTACATCAAGCGGATATCCTCACGGATTTTCCGGGCGATCCCGGGCCGGACGATCTTGACCGCCACCTTTTCGCCGGTAAAGAGCGTGGCCCGGTGGACCTGGGCCACCGAGGCGGCGGCCAGGCAATCGGTGTCGAAGGTGGCGAAGATCTCGGCCAGGGACCGGCCCACGGCACCCTCGACCGCATCCCGGACCGCTTCGAAGGGGATGGGCGGGACGTGGTCCTGGAGCTTCCGGAGTTCGGTGATGTACTCCGGCGGGAACATGTCGGCCCGGACACTCATGAGCTGGCCGAGCTTGATAAAGGACGGCCCCAGCTCCTCGAGGATGACCCGGACCCGTTCCGGCGAGGGCAGGGCGCCCCGCCGAAGGGGGGCCGCCGTCCGGTCTTCCGGCGGGGGAAGGTCGCCCTTTCGGAAGAGCCGCTCGGCAATGTCCTCATAGCCGTGGCGGATGAGGACCCGGGCGATGGCCCCGAACCGGCGGAGGCTCCGGACCCCGAGCATTCCCCTTACCAGGCCCATGGCTCCCCCAGGCCGGGACGAAGCCTCACGGCGGCGGTCACGCGATCCGCTTCCACTTCCGGGCGATCTCCTTCCGCTTGGACTCGTCGGCGATGTACTGCTCGACATAGCCGCAGTCGCCACAGACATAGTTGTCCAGAGCGGCCATGGATGTGAGGCTGACCGGGATGGCGTTGGATCCAAAGGGGCCGGACTTGGGAAAGACTTCGCTTCCCACGTAAACGGCTTCGGACTGGCACTTGGGGCATTTTCCGGATTTCATTATGTCGTCCTCCTTGTCACGGGGCGGCGGCGCCCCAAAAAACCGTCAATGTCATCAATGAGTTGATGCCAATACCCCATTGAATACCCCGAGCTGAAAACCGGTGTCAAGGGGAAAACCCACCGCCCGGGTCCTGGAAAAAAGCCCTTGACACTCCGACCTTCTCCTCGTATAGGTGGCTTATGAAACGACGCTTCAGACATCGGACGGACCATTCGGATGACCGGCTGAGCAAGGACGCCGGCCGTCGATTCTGGCGCTGGTGGTATTTTACCGCGGGGGATCTCCCCTCGGTGACGCCGGCGTAGCGCTTCAGCACAAGTAACCGGCGGCCGTGGCCGGGAGACACCCTCCCGGCCACGGCCGCTTCTGTTTTGGACAGAGGGCCGTGGCAACCCGCCGCGGCCCTTTTTTTGTGGGCTCCGGAGCCGGCGCTCCGGGGCGTTATCTATTGTTCATCCAGGAAAAGGAGAGCAGTTATGCTGGTGGTGATGAGTAAGAACGCTCGGCCCGAGGAGGTCGAAGCGGTGGTGGCGGCGATCGAGGCACGTGGGCTGACGGCCCGTCCCATTCCAGGCGGCGACCGGGTATCCATCGGGATTCTTCACAACGAGGGGCCGGTGGACCCGTCGCCGTTCGAGGGCATGGCCGGGGTGAAGGACCTTATCCCGGTGACCCGTCCGTATAAGCTGGTGAGCCGGGAGTTCAAGGAAGCGGACACCGTGATCCGGGTGGGGCCGGTTTCCATCGGCAACCGCCACCTCACGATCATGGCCGGCCCGTGCGCGGTGGAAAGCGAAGAGCAGGCCATGACCATCGCCCGGGCCGTCAAAGCCGCCGGGGCCGACCTCTTCCGGGGCGGCGCGTTCAAGCCCCGGACATCCCCCTATTCCTTCCAGGGGCTCGGTGAGGACGGCCTCAAGATTCTCGCCCATGTCCGGGAAGAGACCGGGATGCCGGTGATCACCGAGGTGATGGACATGGAGACCTTCGACATCGTGGAACAATACGCCGACATCATTCAGATCGGCACCCGGAACATGCAGAATTTCAGCCTGTTGCGCCGGGCCGGTCATGCCCGGAAACCGGTGATGCTCAAGCGGGGGATGTCGGCGACCGTGGACGAGTGGCTCATGGCCGCCGAGTACATCATGGAAGGGGGCAACACCGACGTGATCCTTTGCGAGCGGGGGGTCCGGACATTTGTCAAGCACAGCCGGAACACGTTAGACCTATCGGCCGTGCCGGTGGTCCGCCGGGAGAGCCACCTTCCCATTATCGTCGATCCGAGCCACGCCGCCGGCTACCGGGATCAGGTGATTCCCCTGAGCCGGGCCGCCGTGGCCGCCGATGCCCACGGCCTGATGGTCGAAGTCCACCATCAGCCGGACCGGGCCATGAGCGACGGGGCTCAGAGCCTCTATCCGGACCAGTTCGAGAGCCTCTGTCGCCAGGTCCGGGCGATCTTCGAGATCTCCCGGCCGACGGTCGAGGCGAGGGCCGCCTCGTGAGGGAGCTGACCGTGGCCGGGGCCGACGGGCGGCGGTCCCGGATTCTGGTGGGTGAGTCCCCGGCGGCCCTCCCCCGCTATCTTCCCGAACGGGGAGTTGTGATCATCACCGACCCGACCGTCTTCAGCCACCATGGAGACCGGTTTCCCGACGTCCCGGTCCTGACGGTCGGCACCGGCGAGGGGATCAAGACCCTCGATACGGTCCGGGACCTCTATGGCCGGTTGATGGCCTTCGAGGCTGACCGGTCGGCCTTCCTGGTGGGGATCGGCGGAGGCATTGTCTGCGATATCACCGGGTTCGTCGCGGCCACCTATCTCCGGGGGGTCCGGTTCGGCTTTGTGGCCTCGACGCTGTTGGCCCAGGTGGATGCCAGCGTCGGAGGGAAAAACGGGGTCAACGTGGATGGTTACAAGAACATGGTGGGGACTTTCCGCCAGCCCGAATTCGTCCTCTGTCCGCCGGACCTGCTCCGGACCCTGCCTCGGAAGGGAAGCGGGCTCCGGTGCGGATTTGCCGAAATGATCAAGCACGGGGCCATCGCCGATCCCGATCACTTCGCGGATATCGAAAAGAACGCCGACGCGGCCCTGGCCCTGGACGGGGCGGTGATCGAGCGTCTGGTCCACGACTCGGTTCGGATCAAGGCGGCCATTGTGAGCCGGGACGAGCGGGAAGCCGGGGAGCGCCGGAAGCTCAACTTCGGCCACACCTTCGGTCACGCGATCGAGCGCCTCGGGGGATGGACCCACGGCGAAGCGGTGGCGGTCGGGATGGCCCTGGCCGCCGATTTTTCCGTGAAGGAAGGCTATCTGGCGCCCGCCCACCGGGACCGGCTCATCCGTCTGATCCGTCGCTACGGGCTGCCGACCGGTTGGGGAACGGCTGCCGGATCTCCGGGAGTCGGGATTGACAAAGCGAGGGTAATTGAGGCATTAGGGAAGGATAAAAAACGCCGTCAGGAGGCGATCCGCTTCGTCTTTCTCCGGGAAATCGGAGCAGCTACGGTGGTCCGGACCCCCCTGACAAGCCTTGCCCGCTTCCTGAAAGCGGCGGGCTGACGGCCACGCCGCAACGTGGCCACAACCGGATCGGGGCCGATATCATGGTGGAAAAAAAGGTCTTCATGGACAGCCGGAACCGGGCGACCTTCGTCTGTCCCAAATGCGAAAAAGCCAGCATCATGGATGTCTCTCAGTATCGGGACATCGACAAGGCGGTTAAGGTCCGCTGCCGGTGTACCTGCGGCCATAATTACATGGTCCTGCTGGAGCGCCGGATGTACTACCGGAAGGAGACCGATCTGCCGGGGTCTTATGCCCGGTCGCCGGATGGGGAGAGGCGGGAGATGACCGTCAAGAATCTCTCCCGGACCGGCTTGAAGCTCGAAGGGACCACGGGGGACGACTTTTCGGCGGGTGAAACGCTCCACCTCCGCTTTCAGCTCACCGACGGGACCTGGATCGACCGGGAGGGAGTGATCCGGACCGTGACCGGCCGTCGGATCGGGGTCGAGTTCGTCATCCCCCTGGACCTCTCCCCGCTGGATGTCGCCTGAGCCGGCGGTCGGGATGGGTCAGGCCGTGGCGGGCGTGGGGCCGGTTTGGTGCCGGTCCAGGTAATCCACCAGCTTTTGTCGCTGATGGGGGTCGATCCGGTGGAAAAAGACCGCGATCCGTTCACCGCCGTCGGCCCGGACCACCACCCCGCCGCAGTTGACGTAATCGAGCGCTTCGGCCGTGTCCGAAGCGGGGAGAGCCAGGACGACGTCGAGCTCGGTCATCTCGGGGATGGGCCGGTCCACCCGGCAGAAGGCGCCATTGCCACTCAGGTTGATGGTTTCAGCGGCCACCACCGTGCCGTTAAGGTTCACCTCAAAGGGCAACTGATGGTCAACTCGCGGGAATCGTCGGTTTTCCAAAGAGGGGGTAAGGCAGTCCATGGCATCGGGTCATTTCGTCTTGGGGTTAGGGGCGCCGCGGATTGTCAGAGCGTCTTGAGGTAGGCGATCAGGGCGTCCATCTTCTCGTTTGACAGCCCGTCAAATGAAGGCATCTCGTCGTAGGGGGTTTGGATCTGCTTCCGGATATTGGCCTCGGTGGCCTTCCAGTTGCTGACCGGGAGTTGATCCATGGCGAACAGCCCCCCAAGCGATGGGCCCACCTTGTCCGCGGTCCCGCTGGTGGCGTGGCAGAAGCTGCAATTCCGGTCGAAGACCTCGACGCCGGCGGTCACCAGGGCTGAATCGGCCTGACCGTCCGGCTCCGAAGATGATTCGACCGGGGCGGGGGATGACCCGTAAACCAGCTCACCGCCGTAGAAGCCGAGGCCGATGACGGCCATGACGCCTAATGTATAACAGATAAAGGCCGCCCCGCCTGAAGCCTTTCGCCAGGCCGCCACTACCGCGCAGATCAAAACCAGGGCCAGGGCCCCCGCCAGAATGAGCTTCATCCGGATGGGGAAGATGAGGGCGCCGCCGTAGTAGCGCGACCAGTCGGCCAGGCCCAACAGGACCGTGGGCATGAGGCTCAGCAGGGCCAGCACGGCGCAATGGAAGGCCGAGCGGGAAAAGGATTCCCTGCCGAAAACGGTCCCGGCCAGGGCGAGCAGAAACGCTCCAAAGGTGAGCCCCACCGGCAGATGAGTCAGCGCCGGGTGAGGCGGGTGGGTGTAGCCCAGGCTTTCGAGAAAGGGGTAGATAACCTCGATCATGCTGCGTCCTCCTAAAATCTCCGGTCCGACGGGCAATCAACCTACCCCTCTCATCTATCGATTCCGCGGGATTGTGTCAATGGCCGTTTTCCTTCACCGGCCCCCGGTCATAAGAACCGGGTCAGCTCCACCAGGTCGGCCATGGCGTTGAAGGCCCGGAAGGCTTCCAGGATGTCCGGCCCCTCCCAGCGAACCGCCGTCGGATCCGTCCGGACGGTTCCGGGAAGCCGCATGGCCCGGTCGGCCCCTGATGCGGTGGTCAGCCGCATGGTCAGGGTCACCGGTCCTTCCAGGCGGAAGGGGGCCAGGTCGGCGATCCGGGAGAATGCCCGGACCGCTCCGTCGTAAATCCGCCGTTGACAGACCGCCGGGTGGAGACATCGGGCCGCGTAGCTGCCAATGCCCTCCTTGACGGTGACCGTCTCGAGGTCACCCAGAAGGTCCCGGGCCTCGGCGCAGGCGGCCGCGTCGCCGGTCATCAGAACCACCGGCACCCCGTAGTGTCCCGCCAGGAGGGCATTGAACCCGATTTCGCCCACCCGGATGCCGTTGAGCGCCACCTCGGCCACCCGGCCGTGGAAGATGTGGACGATGGAGCTGTCCCGCGTGCCGGCGGCGGCATGGTAGCCCACGAACCCGGCGGCGTCGTAACCTTCCGCGATCCCCTCCATCATCGACAGGGGGCGGGGGTTCCCGATGATCAGCTCGGCCCGCTCGTCGATCTCCTCGACTAAAAGGTTCAGCCCCACGTTGTGGGAATCGGCCACCGTCACGGCGGTCGCTCCGGCGTCAAAGGCCCCTCGGACCGCCGCGTTGACTTCCGCCGTCATCAACCGCCGGGCAACCTCGTATTCCCGGCCGCCCACCGACGACTGCTCGCTGTGAGCCACGCAGCCGACGCCTTCGATATCCGCTGAGATGTAAATTTTCATGGCACCTCGACACGGCGGCCGGTCACGATCCGCCGCCCGCCATAAAACGCCGGACCCGGTGGTCAGGCAAGAGTTGTGTGATCCCCGGCAGCTCCCGGCGCACGAGCTTTAAGGTTAGCCAAAGCTCCCGGAGTCGGGGATCGCGGGTCAT
>CAZWGY010000143.1:1270-3044 GCA_964633575.1 uncultured Desulfobacteraceae bacterium | reverse complement strand
GGGTAATGGGTAATGGGTTATGGGTTCAGCCTCAAGGCGATCGGCTTCCGGAAAACGAGAATAGAAGGTCCGGCCGGGTTTTTCAACGCCTTTCATGGAATTCGTCGATTTAAAGGCCGTCGAAGTGCATTTCGGGATTGAAACGGAAGCCAATTCGCGGTAATTCAATCCGAATGATCTTGTCAAACCTTATGCGGACACGGGAGGGACGACGCCCCGGACGCCCCCGGAGACAGCCTTGACGCTTCCGCCCCCGACGACGGAGCGCCCAAGCGGGAACAGACCATGAATCATTCGACACCGTTTAAAATCGCCGCCATCTATTTCGCCTTCGGGGTGTTGTGGATTCTTTCCTCGGACTGGATCGTCGAGCGCCTCTGCCCGAACCTCGAGTGTGTAGTTTTCCTTCAGACCGTCAAAGGGTGGTTTTTTATTCTGATCACGGCGGTTTTGATTTTCGCCCTGGTCAGGCGGGATATTTCCCGCTTCATCGATTCCCAGGCGGCTCTGGCGGAGCGGGACAGAAGTCTCTCCCGGACCCAACGGCTTCTCGAAGCCGTCATTGACCAGTCGCCCATCCCCATGACCATCGTCGGCTCCGACGGCACCCTGGAGCGATTCAACGAGGCCTGCCGGCGTCAGCTCGGCATCGAGGACGAGCCGGATATCCGTCCGGGGGTCAATCTCAACGAGGTCGTCCACACCTGGACCGCTTATACGTCGGACGGGGCGCCCGTCATGGGAAACGATCTCCCGTTCTCCTCTGCCCTGCGCGGGGAGCGGACTCTGGGCCGGGAGCTCCGGATCGTCACCAAAAGCGGGGCCGAGCGATGGCAAATGATTCACAGCGTGCCGGTGGTCGATGAGGAGGGCCGGATCATCGCCGGCTTCATGGCCTTTCCGGACATCACCGCCCTGAAGGAGGCCGAGGCTGCTTTACGGGCCAGCGAGCGGCGGTTTGCGGACATCACCAACCGGGCCCCGGCGGTGATCTACGTTAAGGACCAATCCGGGCGCTACACCTTTGTCAACCAGCATTTCGAGGCCCTGTCCGGCCTCTCCGCCGGGACGGTCATCGGCCGGACCGATTCGGCGCTCTTTCCTCCCGAAGTGGCCGAGCGGTCCGCCGAAAACGACCGGCGGGTGTGCGGGACCGGAAAGCCCATGGAGATCGAGGAGGTGGGCCCGGTGGACGGCGAGCTCCACACCTTCCTGTCGGTCAAGTTTCCTCTATTAGACGATGCCGGCAACATCCGGGAGATCTGCGGGATCTCCACGGACATCACTGAGCGGAAACGGGCCGAGCGGGCTCTGGCTGAAAGCGATGACTTTCACCGGCAGCTATTCGAGCATTCTCCCATACCTCTCTACATCCAGGACTTCTCCGAAGCGGCGGCATCGGTCGCCGCTCTGGTCGCGGCCGGGATCGATGACCTCGAAGCCTACCTTCGGGATCATCCCGAGGAAATCCGACGGCTGGCCGGGCAGGTAACTATTTCCCAGGCCAACCGGGCCGCCCTGGATCTTTATGGCGTGAATGCCACCGAAGAGCTGGCGGACCTGAGCCGGGTCATTATCGAGTCCGACTGCCGGCATGTCATCGACCAGTTCGTCGCCCTCTGCGGGGGCGCCGACCACTATAAGGGGGAAGCCCGGAACCGGACTCCGGACGGCCGGACCCTGGAGCTGATCATCCGGAAAGCGGTGATTCACCGACACGAGCGGGGGATGTCCAAGGTTCTCGTCTCCCTCACCGACCTCACCGCCATCAGGC
>CAZWGY010000143.1:0-1170 GCA_964633575.1 uncultured Desulfobacteraceae bacterium | reverse complement strand
ATCAACCGCCTGGTTGAAAACAGTCAGGAGATGTTCGCCCGGACCCACAAGGAGCTGACGGTCAGCCAATGCCTGGCGGATGGACTGCCCCCGGTGGCGGCCGACCGGACCCAGTTGGAGCAGGTCCTGCTCAACCTCTTCATCAACGCCTGGCAGGCCATGCCCGGCGGCGGAAAGCTGATGATCGAGACCGGTGTCGTTGACCTCGACGCCCGGTATGTCGAGCCCTTCGGGGTCCCGGCGGGGCGCTACGTCCGGATCTCGGTCACCGACACCGGCGTGGGCATGGACCGGGATATCCAGGAGCGGATCTTCGACCCCTTTTTCACCACCAAGGAGACCAGCCGGGGGACCGGCCTTGGTCTGGCTTCAGCTTACGGGATCGTCAAAAACCATGGCGGCATCATCACCGTCTATTCCGAGCCGGGGCGGGGGACCACCTTCCACATCTACCTGCCGCCCGCCGGTGGGGACGTCGCCCGGGACAACCCGGGGATCGACGACACGGTGGTTTTCGGGACCGAGACGATCCTCCTGGTGGACGACGAGGAGACCATTCTCGAGGTGGGGGCGGAAATGCTCCGGGCTCTGGGCTACACCGTCCGGACGGCATCCGGCGGGGCGTCGGCCATCACCCTGTATGAGGCCGACGGCGCCGGGATCGACCTGGTCGTCCTCGACATGATCATGCCGGAGATGGCCGGCGCCGACGTGTTTGCGCGGATTCGGGAGATGAACCCTCACGCGGCCGTCCTGCTCTCCTCCGGCTACAGCATCAACGGTCAGGCATCCGAGCTGCTCCGCCTCGGCTGCAACGGCTTCATCCAGAAACCCTTCAAGATGGCCGATCTCTCCCGGAAGGTCCGGGAGATCATCGACGGACAGGCCGGCCATGGACGCTGAAGACTTTGGTTTACAAACACCTGGCACCCTGGAGCCACGGTTAGAGACCTCCGGGGTTTCCAACGTCTTGGAAACCCCGGAGGTCTTCCTTTTTGGGCCATGGGGGTTTGGCCGGCATTGATCAAAACTTGTGCCGGCCTCGCGTTTTGTTTATCCGCGGATAGAATAGTGTCCATCCAGAAATCGGAAAATTTGGTCGAGATCAAGGCGCGCGAAAAATTTTACCACAGGCATATGTCTGATATTCCGAGGATAAAATTTTGAGCG
>CAZWGY010000142.1:0-10622 GCA_964633575.1 uncultured Desulfobacteraceae bacterium | reverse complement strand
TGGAAACCTCGGAGGTCTTCACGGCGGAGCTGTTTAAGATGGTCTGACGTCGGGTGATTTCCCGCCACTTGACAAAGGGACGGCGGGTGGGGTACTTATGCCCTTAATTCTTATGGTTTTGGGTCAACACCGGGACCGACGGGGAAACGCGGAGGGTGATGATACAAAGCATTGCGGGGATTGCCGTCTTTATCGGCCTGGCCTGGGCCATGGGGGAAAACCGACACCGGGTCAGATGGAGACGGGTGGGCATCGGGGTTGCGGTTCAGATCGCCGTAGCCTTCATCTTGCTCCGGCTGCCGGCGGCTCGAGGGGTCTTTATCGCCTTGAACGAGGTTTTCTCCGCCCTGCGGGACGCGACCCTCGCGGGGACGGCCTTTGTTTTCGGATTTCTCGGCGGCGGCCCGGCCCCTTACGAAACCCTGGCACCCCAGCATGGCTTTATCCTGGCTTTCCAGGCCCTCCCCCTGGTTCTGGTGGTCAGCGCCCTGTCCGCGCTCCTGTTCTATTGGAAGGTTCTCCCGCTGATAGTCCGGGGCTTTTCCTATATCTTGACCCGAACCTTCGGGCTCGGGGGCGCCGAGGGGCTCGGGGTCTCGGCCAACGTCTTTTTCGGGATGGTGGAATCGCCCCTGTTCATCCGGCCCTATCTGGCGGAGATGACCCGGAGCGAGCTCTTCACCCTCATGACCTGCGGGATGGCGACCATTGCCGGGACCGTTCTGGTCCTCTACGCCGGCATCCTGGACCCGGTGATCCCCAATGTTATGGGCCATATCCTTACCGCTTCGATCATCAGCGTCCCGGCCGCCATCACCATCTCCCGGGTTATGATCCCGGAGACCGGTCCGGCCACCGACGGCCGGCTGGTTTCACCGGAAGTTTACAACAGCGGCATCGACGCCGTAACCAAGGGGACCCTGGCGGGGGTCGAGCTCCTGATCAACATCGTCGCCATGCTGGTGGTTCTGGTGGCCCTGGTCCACCTGGTCAACCTCGCCCTGGCCCCCCTGCCCGATTTGGGCGGCGGTCCGCTGACCCTCCAGCGTCTCCTGGGCTGGCTGATGGCGCCGGTCGTCTGGCTGATGGGGATACCCTGGGCCGAGGCCGTGACGGCGGGAGGACTCATGGGAACCAAGACGGTTTTAAACGAGCTCATTGCCTACGTGGAGATGTCCCGGCTGCCGGCCGGGGCGCTGAGCCCCGAGTCGCTGTTGATCATGACCTACGCCCTTTGCGGGTTTGCCAACCCCGGCTCCCTGGGGATCATGATCGGGGGGATGGGGACCATGGCCCCGTCCCGGCGGGACGAGATCGTGGCCCTGGGGCTCCGGTCGGTGGTGGCCGGAACTCTGGCCACCTGCACCACCGGCGCCGTTGTGGGAGCCATCCAATGACCTCGAGCCGCATCGAGCGCGAAAGGCCGATCTCCGGGAGAACCCCGGCCCGGCTGCGGATATTTCTGGTGGAGGACAACCCTCACGACGCCACCGCTTTCCGCCGGGCGTTCCGGGGCAGCGGACTCGATGTCCGGATTGACCATGAGCTCCGGGCGGAACCGGCTCTGGCCCGGCTGACCGCTGACCCATCCGACTGGGACCTGGTGGTCACCGATTATAAGCTTCCGGGGATGTCCGGGATGGAGCTCTGCCGGCATCTCATGGACGGGAACATCCCTCTGCCGCTGGTCCTCTTGACCGGTGGGGGGACCGAGTCCCTGGCGGTCGAGGCCATCAAAGCCGGCGTGGATGATTACCTGATCAAAGACGGCCAGATGGGCTACCTGGAGCTCCTCCCGGCGGTGCTTCCCGAGGTGGTCCGGAAGCACCGGGAGCACATTGCCTGTGAGGTGGCCGAGCGGAAGCTGGATGAGCAGATTCGTCATAACCAGAAAATGTCGGCCATCGCCACTCTGGCCGCCGGGATCTCCCACAACTTCAACAATATTTTGAGTATCGTTTCCGGGAACGTCGAGCTGATCAAAATGGACCTGGCGGAAGACGACCGGCTTTTGGCTTATGTCGAGCCCATCTTCAACTCGGTCCGGCGGATGGCCGGGCTCACCGACCAGCTCCTGGCCTTTGCCCGGAAGGGGAAATACCGGCCGCGGCGGATCGACATGAGCGAATTCGTGGCCGACACCCTGCCGCTCATTCTCCCGTCCATCGGCCCGGATGTCCGGGTGACGAGCGATCTCGAGACCGGCCTTCCGCCGGTGGAAGCTGATCTCTCACAGCTTCAGATGGTTCTGTCGGCGGTGGTGACCAACGCGGTGGAGGCGTTCGGCGAGGGCGGCGGCCGGATCACCGTCGGGACGGGGGTTCACCCGGCCGATGCAGCGGTTCCCGAGGAGCTTCCGCCGGGGCCGTATGTCCGCCTGACCGTGGCCGACACCGGCCATGGGATGGACCCGGAGATTCGGGACAGGATATTCGAGCCGTTTTTCACCACCCATTTCCAGGGGCGGGGGTTAGGGATGTCGGCCGCCTACGGGATTATCCAGAACCACGACGGCTGGATCGACGTGGATTCGGCCCCCGGAGCGGGGACGACCGTCCGGATTTATCTCCCCGCCGCCCCGGAAGCCCCGGAAGCCGTCGCGCCGCCGGCCGGGGACGACCTCCGCAAGGGGACCGGCACCCTGTTGCTGATCGAGGACGAGGAGATGGTCCGAAGCCTCACCCGGAAGATGCTCCGCCGCATGGGCTACCGGGTTATCGAGGCTCCGACGGGCCTGGATGGGATCAACGTGGTTCGGGAGAAGGGAGACCGGATCGACCTGGTGATTCTCGATATCGGCCTGCCGGACATCCGGGGAGATCATGTCCGCCGCCTCATCCACGAGATCGCCCCGGAGATGAAGGTCCTCGTCTCCAGCGGCTACTCAGCCACCGAGGTCGTCGATGAGATGCGGGTGGCCGCGGCCGATTTCATCCAGAAGCCTTATTCGTTCAGCCTGTTATCGGAAAAGCTCAAGCGGATCCTCGGAAGGACGGGGAACCCTTGACCGATCCGGGGAGCACCTATCCATGAACATCGGGGAACCCGACGCGCCGCTGCGCATCCTTCTGGTGGAAGACAACGAGCACGACGCCTTCGCCTTTCAGCGGACCTTCCAGAAATCCAGTTTGACCACTGAAATCCGGCACGTTGTTCGGGCCGAGGCCGCTCTGGCCCACCTGACGGACCACTCGGCCGACTACGACATCCTCGTGGCGGACCACAAACTGCCGGGCCGGACCGGTCTCCAACTCTGCCGGGAAATCCTGGCTCGGGATCACCTCCTCCCGGTGGTTCTCCTCACCGGTTCCGGCAATGAGGAGCTGGCGGTGGAGGCCCTGAAGTCCGGGGTGGACGATTACCTGGTCAAGGACCCGGGCGAGGGTTACCTCGACCTGCTCCCGGTGATCCTCCCGGAAGTCGTCCGCCGGAACCAGGATCGGCTCGAAAAGCAACAGGCTCAGGCCGAGCTCCGGGCGGCCAAGGATGCCGCCGAGGCGGCCAACGAGGCCAAAAGCCAGTTCCTGGCCAATATCAGCCACGAAATCCGGACCCCCATGAACGCGATCATCGGGATGCTCGACCTGAGCCTCCACACCGACCTGGAAGACGCCCAGCGGGATTACCTCGTCACCGCCCGGGCCGCTGCCGAATCGCTCCTGTGCCTCATCAACGACATCCTCGACTTCTCCCGGATCGACTCGGGCAGCATGACCCTCGAACTCCGGGACTTCGACTTCCCCGAGCTTCTCGACGGGATCATCACGCCCCTCCGGGTGGCCGCCGGCCAGAAAGGGCTGACCCTGTCCATCGAAATCGCCCCCGAAGTTCCCGCGTCGATCCACGCCGACCCCCGGCGGATTCGTCAGATCCTGGTGAACCTCATCGACAACGCCATCAAGTTCACCCGGAGCGGGACGGTCCACCTGGCCGTGGACCGGGAAGGGGACCCTTCGGACCCCCTGGCCCTCCGGTTCACCGTCAGCGACACCGGGATCGGCATTCCATCCGAGCATCGGGAACGGATTTTCGACCGGTTCACTCAGGCCGACGGTTCCAGCACCCGATCCTTTGGCGGGGCCGGCCTGGGAACCACCATTGCCAAGCATCTGGTGGAGATCATGGACGGCCGGATCTGGGTGGACAGCGAGGAGGGCCGAGGGAGCCGGTTCGTCTTTGTCATCCCGGTTCGGCCGGCCCGGTCCGACCGGCCCGTGAGCCGACTCCCCGAACCGGCACCCCTCGCCCCGACCGACTCCCCTCTCCGGGTCCTGGTGGTCGAGGACAACCCCTTGAACCAGAAGCTGGTCCTTTCCCTCCTGGAAAAGCGGGGCCACTGGGCCGAATCCGTTGAAAACGGCCGCCTCGCCCTCGAAGCCCTGGACCGGGCAACCTACGACCGGGTTCTCATGGACATCCAGATGCCGGAGATGGACGGCTTCGAGGCCACCCGACGGATCCGCGGCCGTGAGGCCCAAACCGGCGGCCGGCTCCCCATCATCGCCATGACCGCTCACGTCAAGGAAGGCGATAAGGACCGCTGCCTCTCCGCGGGGATGGACGCTTACATCGCCAAGCCCATCCGGCAAGAGACCTTCCTGACCATCCTCGAGGGGACCGGCGGTCCGCCGGCCGATTCCCCGGCCGAAGAGAAGGCCCCTCAACCGGACGGGGACCGGCCCGCCCCCGATGAACCGGATCCTTCGGAAAAGGTCATCGACCGGGACACCCTCATGGCCCTGGTGGGCGGCAACCCCGAGCTTATCCGGGAGCTGGTCGGCCTCTATTTTAACAACCTTCCCAAACATCTCGACCAGATCCGTGAGGGAATCGAGGCGTCCGACACCAAGGCCGTCCGGTTCGGAGCCCATGCCATCAAGGGAATGAGCCTCAACCTGACCGCCCGGGCCGTGGCCGATACCGCCCTGGCCCTCGAAAAGCTCGCCAGGGACGGCGACCTCACCGGCGCCGATGACCTCTTCCAACAACTCACCCGACAAACCGACACGCTCAAAGGGAGCGCCGACGCTCTCCTCGCGGAGACCTCCGGCAATTCATCGGAGATAACGGATTGACGCCATGATCGAGCCCACCGAGATCGAAACCAACACTCGCCAGATCAAGGTTCTGGTCACCGACGACGACATCGGCCAACGCCTGATCCTCAGAAACAGCCTGGAATCGGACGGATATCAGGTTTACGAAGCCGGCAACGGCAAACAGGCGGCCGAGATCCTTGACACCGAACCCGACATCCGCCTGTTGCTGACCGACCTCGCCATGCCGGAAATGGACGGCTTCGAGCTGGTCCGGCACGTCCGGAAGACCGAGATGCGGTACACCTACATCATCGTTCTGACTTCCATCGACGACCGGGAGTCCCTGATCAACGCCCTGTCCCTGGGCGCCGATGATTACCTCACCAAGCCGGTCTTCCCCGACGAGCTCAAGCTCCGGCTCCAGAGCGGCACCCGGCTGCTCCGCCTGGAAAGCCAGGAAGCCCTCATCTTTTCCATGGCCAAGCTGGCCGAGTACCGAAGCGAGGAGACCGGGTATCACCTTGAACGGGTGGCCTACTACACCCGGCTTCTGGCCCGGGACCTGGTCCGGCACAACCCCGGATACCGCCTCACCGTCCCCCTGGCCGACGAGATCGCTCTGGTCAGCCCACTCCATGACCTCGGAAAGGTCGCCATCCCCGATCACATTCTCCATAAGCCCGGCCGGCTCAACAAGGACGAGTGCGAGATCATGAAAACCCACACCAGCATCGGCGCCAAATTCATCCGGGAGATCTTCGACAAGACCGGCTCCCATTACCTCTGGCTAGGCTATGAAATCGCCAAGTTTCACCACGAACGGTGGGACGGGCGCGGCTATCCGGTCGGCCTGGCCGGCGAAGCCATCCCGGTCTCGGCCCAGATCATGGGCATCGCCGACGTTTACGACGCACTCACCAGCAAGCGCTGCTATAAGGATGCGTTTGGCCATGACAAAGCCTATAAGATGATCAAAGACGAACGGGGCCGTCAGTTCGACCCGCGGGTCGTCGATGCCTTCGTCAGGAATGAGGACGCCTTTTTGGAAGTCAAAAAACGGTTCCGGGACAACTGAATCCGGGGTCCGGAGCTTTTATGGGTTGACTCCGCGGACCGTCCGGCATACAAGCGGAGCTTAAGCGGTGTTGCCTTCCATCCACGCTGAAAGCGTGGATTTCCCGGAAAAGGACCCCATCCACCCCAACGGCGTGAGGTGATGCAATGATTACCCTGTTTGACTCCGAAGCCCACAAGAACGCCATGTTTAACGATCTGAGCGTCGGGAACATGATCCCGGCCAACCAGCACATCATCGTCATCAACGGCGAGGGCATCATCCTGGACCCGGGCGGCCACAAGATCCATACCAGGCTCTTCGCGGAGCTGTCATCGGTGCTGCCCATCAAAAATCTCAAGTACATCTTCTTTTCCCATCAGGACCCGGACATCGTGGCCGCGGCCAATGCGTGGCTGATGCTCACCGACGCCGAGGCCTTTCTGCCCGGGATCTGGATTCGCTTTGTCGCCCACTTCGGCGTGGACGAGCTGGCATCCAAACGGATTTATCAGGTGCCCGACGAGGGCCGGTCGGTCTCCCTCGGCGGGGTTGACCTGAAGATCATCCCGGCCCATTTTCTTCACTCCTCGGGGAACTTCAACCTCTATGACCCGGTCTCCAGGATCCTCTACTCCGGGGACATGGGCGCATCCCCGGCCGCCCCTTACGCGGTGGTCGAGGACTTCGACGCTCATATCCGCTACATGGAGGGATTTCACATCCGCTACATGCCCAACACCAAGGCGATGAAAATGTGGGTCCGGATGGCCCGCTCCCTGGACATCGACATCATCGCGCCCCAGCACGGCGCGGTCTTCATGGACAAGGCCATGTCGGCCCGGTTTATCGACTGGGCCGACAGCCTGACCGTTGGGGCCGATGCGTTAGGGGATGCTTACGTCGTCCCTGAATAGCCGGCGCCCGACTGTGCGTCTCCGCACGCGGACGGGGCCGAAGTGAAAAGGTGGCCGTCGGCCGGTTCATCGGCCCGGCCGCTGGTTGTCGGACCCTCAGATACCGATTTTCCACGATAAAGGAGGAAATCCATGTCACGCACCGATGATTTAAACAACGCGCTGTCCAAGCTTCAGGCCAGCTCGGCCGATATCGAGGCCTGCGCGGTGGTCTCCGAAGACGGCCTGATCATCGCCAGCTCGCTCCCCCAGGGGCTGGAAGAAAACCATATCGCGGCCATGAGCGCCGCCATGCTGTCCATGGGCAGCCGGACCGCCGTCGAGCTCAAGCGGGGCGAACTCCAGCAGATTTTCGTCAAGGGGGAAAACGGCTACACCATCATCATGCACGCCGGGCCTTATGCCGCCCTGCTGGCCATGGCCCGGAAGGACGCCAAGCTGGGCCTGATCTTTCTGGATCTGTCACGAGCCGCCGAGGAAGTTAAAAACCTCCTGTCTTGAACCGATCCTTAACGAAACCAGGAGACGAGATGATTTCGTTATTTGAATCCGATGGCCACCGCAATGTCATGTTCAACGACCTGGTGACCGGGTCGATGGTCCAGGCCAACCAGCACATCATTGTCCACGATCACGAGGGCATTCTGATGGACCCCGGCGGCCACAAGGTTTACTCCAGGCTCCTGTCGGAGATGAACGCGGTGCTCCCGGTGAGTGAGCTGAAGCACATCTTTTTTTCCCATCAGGACCCGGACATCGTGGCCGCGGCCAACGGCTGGCTGATGGTCACCGACGCCCAAGCCCACCTTTCCGAGGTCTGGATGCGCTTTATCCCGCACTTCGGCGTGGACAAGCTGGTGATGGAACGAATCCGGCCGATCCCCGACGAAGGGATGACCCTCCGGCTGGGGGGCGTCGCCCTGAAGCTCCTGCCGGCCCACTTTCTCCACTCCGCCGGGAACTTCCAGATCTACGACCCGGTCTCGAAGATCCTCTACAGCGGAGACCTGGGCGCCAGCCTGGGCCACACTTATGATTTCGTCGAGGACTTTGACGCCCACGTGGAGTTCATGGAAGGGTTTCACAAGCGGTACATGCCCACGTCCAAGGCGTTGAAGATGTGGGTGAAGATGGTCCAAACCCTCGATATCGGGATGATCGCCCCTCAGCATGGGGCGGTGCTGGGCAATCGTGAGCTGGTGGGCCGGTTTATCGACTGGGTGGACGAGCTGACCTGCGGGGTCGATGAGATGGACGATGCTTTTAAGATCCCCGAATAGGGCGCGCCCGACCGTGCGTCACCGCACGCGGACAGGGCCGACGCGCCCCGGTGAGTGGAGACGGGAAGGAACGGCGTGGGCACCTATCGGATACTGATTATCGATGACGATAGCTCCCAGCATATAATCATCGGGGAATACCTCAAGCTCTCAGGCTATGAGCCCCTGTCGGCGACGGACGGGGAGTCGGGGCTCGAGATGCTGGCGGCGGAACGGCCCGACCTGGTCCTGCTCGACATCCAGATGCCGGGGATGGACGGGTTCCAGACCCTGGACCGGATCCGGAACGACCCCGCGCACCGGGATGTCCCGGTGATCTTCCTGACCGCTCTGGATCGGGACAACCTGAAGATCCGGGGGCTCAAGGAAGGGGCCGACGATTACATCACCAAGCCGTTCAACAAGGCGGAGCTCCTGGCCCGGATCACCGCCGTGCTCCGGCGGACGGCCCGGTACCGGCGGACCGAGGGGATGATGGACGGGGACCTCTCCGACGTCGGGCTCTCGGAGCTCCTTCAGAGCATGGACCTCGGATCGAAAACCGCCACCATCCTCATGCCCGGGATGGACGCCGAGGTCTGCGTGGAAGACGGCTACCTCGTCCACGTCCGGCAGGGGGAATTCACCGGAACGATGGCGCTCAAGCGGCTTTTTCTGCTGGAGCGGGGCGCCTTTTCGGTCAAGTTCAACATCCTCCCCGCCGACATCACCAAGGTCCCGGAATCGCTCATGTCGGTCCTGATGGGTGTGCTGGCTGAGGTGGATGAGGTCCGGGAGCTGATTCGTCGGGCCAGGGCCGAGGGCCGCACCGTGCGAATCCTGTCGGGGGCCGGGGGTGCCCTGGAATCGTTCGCTGATGGTCCCCCCATGCCCTTTTTAGACCTGGTGGCCCATATCGACGGCGATCTCAAGGAGAATGTTCGGGAGCTGATCAAAGCCTCGAAACAGGGAAAGCTCAAGCTCGTCACCTGACGGGCGGAAGGCAACGGAGACAGAGATGGGAAAGATCATCTGCGTGGCGAGCCACAAGGGCGGTGTCGGCAAGACCACCACCGCGCTCAACCTGGGGTTCAGCCTGAGCCGTTTTGGCCAGCGGGTTCTGCTGGTGGACGCCGACCCCCAGGGGGCCATGGCCATTGCCAGCAATCTGAAAAAGCGGACCGACAAAGGGCTTGTAAATCTCCTCCGGGGCGACGCCAAGCCCGGAGACGTGGTCATCACCACCAAGGACAAGACCATGGGCGTGGTGGGGGTCGGGGCGGACCGGCCCGAAGACGTCTTCTACTTCGAGACGGAGGCCCGGAAAGGGACCCTGGCCCGGGTGATCCGGGCCATCGCCGACGGCTACGACTACACGTTCATCGACGCGCCGGCCGGTATCGGGAGCCTGACCACGTCGATGCTGGGAGTCAGCGCCGGCGTCCTGCTGCCCCTCACCTGCCGGGCCATCACCGTCAAAACCCTCCCGGCCTTTCTCAAGCTGACCCAGAAAATCCGGGGGAAGATCAACCCCGACCTCCGGCTGGAAGGTCTCGTGGTCACGATGTACGAGGACACCGAGGCGGAGGCCGGGATGCTGGCGGAGTTGCGGGCGGACTTTCCTCCGAGCGTCTTCTTCGAGACGGTGATCCCCTTCGACGACAGCTTCGAGCGGGCCAGCCTTCGATCCGTGCCGGTGGGAATGATCCCCGGCGCCGACGAGGCGGCTCGGGCCTACATGGACCTGGCCATGGAGCTCAAGACCCGGGAGCTCAACGAGCAACAGAAAGGGAAGACCGATGCAGAGGTTGAAGGACTCTTCTGAGATTCAGGAGGCGGTCAAGCTGTTCGACGAGCTGGTTGCCCAATCGGCCGTAAGCGTCTCCGGCGCGGTCCGACGGGTTCCCTCGTCCCCTCGGCCGACCCCGGCCCGCCGAAGGTCGGCGGCGCCCTCGCCGGCCCCGGAGCCGCCGCCGCCGTCGTCGGAAGGCCAATACCGGGGAGATCGCCTGGAAAACACCCTTTATGCCATGTGCAAGCGGGGCGGCTTCCAGGGCGCGGTCATCGCCGACTCCGACGGGCTGCCCCTGGCGGTCTATAACAGCCCGGTGGCGGACGACGCCATCGCCGCCTTCACCACCGTTCTGGGGGACGCTCTGGAAAAGGCCGGCCACCTCCTCGAACAGTCGGACGCCAACAACATCTCCCTGGACATCAACTACACGGACAAGGCGGTGCTTCGGCGTTTTACCATCAACGACCTGCCCTACTTCATGATGATGATCTGTCCCCAGGAGGTCGACGAGCGGGCCGAGGTGGAACTGTCCATCGACCAGATCATCTCCATCCTCAA
>CAZWGY010000141.1:0-10644 GCA_964633575.1 uncultured Desulfobacteraceae bacterium | reverse complement strand
CCGGACTCGCGCTTCGTTTATCCGCGGATTGCGCAGATTTTCACAGATTTTTTTTGTTTTTTTAATCTGCGTCAATCTGCGTAATCCGCGGATAGAAGAGCTTGTGTATAACGATGAGGGCGAAGCCCCGTGATCGCGAAACCCGAGATTGCCAGGACGGCGAAAAATGAATTTTCGCACTCCAGGGACCGGCATATTGATTCAAACCATGGCCAGGCGGGCCATGAGGTAGGCGCAGAGGACGGCCAGGGCGGCGGCGGTGGGGGCGAGGATGTAGAACCAGCGGCGGTAGAACAGCATGTTGGTTAGAAGCTCGTCTTCGGAGGGTCTGGGGCTGACCAGGCCGGTGGCGTTGAGGAACCGTTCGGCTTCCCGGGCCCGGACCCGGTGGCCGCCGGCCTTTAAGACCGCGATGGCTTCCTGGACCCTTGCGGTGGCCCGGCGCCGGTCCCGGGCGGTCCGGAGGTCGCCGGCGGTGTAGTGCTCCCGGATTTTCAAAAAGTTGCCGTAGGCGGCCTCGGCCTCATGGTATCGAGCTTCGGTCCGCTGGGCCTCGGCCTGTTTCCGCCGGTCGATCTTTTCGGAGAGGGTGGTTCGGGTGGTGGCGATGGCATCGATCCAGCCCCGGATCTGGTCCCGGCGGTCGGTGTCCCCGGCGCCGTCGAAGAGGGCGGCGAACCGTTCGAGGGCCTCCTGTTGGGCCATGAAGGTATCGACGTTTGCGACCTCGGCGGGGGTGGACCGGTAGGCTTTGTGGACCGACGCGGCCTGATCCAGGAGGTATTTGGCGGCCCGCCGGCGCTGGGTGGCGATCCCCTTGTCCGCCTTGTGGATCGCCCGGCGGAGCGGTTCGAGGGCCACGTCCGGGCATCCCCCTGCCTTGATGACCGCGTACCGGGCCCGGATGTCGTCGAGTTCGGTCCGGACCTCGGCCACATCCTTTAAATACGCGACCGCTTCGTCTTCGTCCCTCGGCTTCATGATCCGGGGCTTGGGGACCCGCCGCCAGACGGCCTCGGTTTCCTCCCGGAGGGCAATGGCCGTTTCGATGGCGGCCAGGGCGGTGTCGAATTGTTTGAGCTTCCTCTGGAAGAGATGCCGGAGGGTCGGGTCGTCGCCGGCGTGGAGGGCGGCGGAAAGGATGGCTTCGAACCGGTCCAGCCGGGCCTGGTATTCGGCCCAGGCTCGGCCCGAGAGGTCATCGGCGGTGAAATGGAGGGTGCCGCCCGGCCGGAACCGGAGGGCGGCCGTGAAAACAGCCGGGAGGTGGCGGTCGATCCGGCCGGCCTGGTGAGCCAGGACCAGCTCGCGGATGGCCCGTTCGGTGGCATCAGCCACGGTGTCCGGGTCACGCCGTTTCCGCCGCCGGGCGATCCGTTGGCGGAGCTGAGCGGAGATGATGGAGTCGAGGGCGGCCGATAGCCGATGGGGGGTTTTGGCGGACATGGGGAAAATGAGAATCAGGCGTTCCGGCGGCAGTGGCGGAGGTGGCGGTCGAAGTCCCGCCGGCGGCGGTCATGGCGGCGCAGGAGGGCCTCGAGAGGGCCTTTCATCCGCCAGGAGTAGCCCCGGTCCATGAGGCGGCGGAGGAGCTTCCAGCCCCGGCCCAGTTCGGCCAGACCGCCGGCCACCGTCTCCCGCCGCTGAACCAGCTCCTCGGATGTATCCCGTGAGGCGGTGTGGAAGGGGTCGAGGGCGGTTCGGACGGGGTCCTGTCGGGCGGCGTCGGCCATGGCGGCCACGTAGCGCCGCTCCCGGTCCCGAATCCGGTCGATGGCCTCGTCTAAGGGCCGGAGCTTCTGGTCTTCGGTCTGAAGGCGGGGGACGGTGGTGGGCCGGCTGGCGAACCGGTCCCGGAGGATGGCGAGCATCCGGGCTGATCGGATGAGCGGGTCGGTCCCTTCCCGGACGGCTAGGCGGAAGGTCCCGGAGCGGTCAATCAGGGCCCGGATGATCTCCACCTCCTCGGCCACGGCAAAGAGGAGCTCGATCTGCTGAGCTTTCAGCCGCTGGAAGTAGCGCCGGGTCCGCTCAGCCGACCCGTTCCGTCGGGGATCGGTTTCCGGGAGACGAAGCCGGCTCAATTGGGGCCGGGTCCGGGTGCAGGCGTCGGCCACGGCGTCGGCATCGGCTAAAAGGGCCGCATGGTGGCGGTCGTAGTCCCGCCGAAGCCGGCGGTCGTCGATTGCCGGCCGGCCCAGGGCGTCATCGAGGGCCGTGGCGGCCCGGACAAAGGCGGCCAGGGTCCCGGCGAACCGGTGACCGGCCAGGGCGCGGATCTCCCCGTCGAGGGTGGTGTCGCGGTTTTCGGCCATTTCGGATCAGGCGGTCCCCTCGCCGATGAGCTTCTGGATTTCCTTCCGGTTTTCCTCGATCTGCTCGAGCCGGAGCAGGTCGTTTTGCTGGTAGATGTCCTCGGCTTCCTTGAGAGCGCTGTACTCCATTTCCCACTGAGGTCCGGCGGCGATCTGGTCCCCCACCAGGGATGCGTAGCGCCCCAGAACCCGGTTGCCGTCGTCGATGCTTTCGACGATCATGATCATCGACTGGGTGACCTTGGCGACTCCTGAGCAGATTTGGGAGACGTTATCGACGGCGATCTTCATGTGCTCGGCCCCGGCGGCGAACTTATCGACCATGTTGACGTGGATGTCGCCCCGCTCCTTGAAGTCGTTGATGAGGGAGCGGTAGCTTTTGAGGGCCGACTGGTACTTGACCCCCATGTCGATGTTGGTCTTGTACTTGAGCTCCATGCCCTGGCTTTCCCGAAGGGCCATCTCGAGGTGGTCCCGGAGCTTTTCGACTTCGGCGTACCGGTCGTGGATGGGGGACATGGCTTCGTGGATGGGGACGAGCTCCTCGAGCTGGGTTTCGATTTCCCGGCTGTGGGCGACCTGCTGGTTGTAGGCCCGGCGGTCCTGGTGGATCTGGTCGGTGAAGGCGTCGGAGACCTGGGTGAGGTTCCGGACGATCCCGTCCACCTCGGAGACCGTGCCCCGGAGGCCGTCGTTCAGGCTCTTGAGGCTCTTTATATAGTTGTTGATCATCCCCCGGAATTCGGTGACGAGGACCTCGTCGGGCTGGCGGGGGACCTCCTTGCGGACGATCTCGTAGTCGGTGTAGGACTCCATCTCCTGTTCTTTGAGGCCGAGCCGGACGAGGAGCTTGTCGAGGCCGAGATATCGGACCGGCCGCTGCTTTTCCACCGGGATTTCTTCTTCGACGACCTTTTTGGTCCGGGCGGCGATGATCTGCTTGATCCCCTCTTCGATGACCTGGATTTCGTCGACGACGTGCTGGAGCTTCTGGGCGTCGAAGGAGGTGGACTGGACCTCGCTGGCCCGGCGGTACTGGACCGACGGGGGGCGGTAGTCGGGAGTGGCCGCCGCCTGAGCGGCCGGGTTGGTTTCGGTGATGGCGTCGTATTTGACGAGGATGCGGTCCAGTGCCTCGTCGATCTCCTCCGGGCCGGTATCCCGGGCGGTGTTGTCATTGGCCATGAGCAATGGGTCCTCCGTAGATCTGGTTTATCTAAACGGTTCATGATATACACAAGCAGGCGCTCAGCGTCAACCCGGATTGCGGGCCGGTGGGCGGCACCGGACGGGTAAGCGGTGAGCTCGATCAAAAAAGGGTTGAAAGAATCGGGCGGCTATGGTAGGCGAATCTTTCGCTTTTAAGCGCCTGAGCGTCTGTATAACCCAAACACCTCGGAAAGGAAACGGATGGAAAATGACCCCAAAAACTGAATTGAAACTGGCATACTGGTTGGTGGCCATCTTTTTTGTGGTGGGCGTTGTGAGCTATGCCGCCGTTCCGGCAAAGGCCCCGGAAGAGCCGGTCCGCATTATGTTCGAGGTCAGCGCCGGCAACGTGCTGTTCACTCACAAAACCCACACATCGGGCGCCGGGTATGGCATTGACTGTTTCTCCTGCCATCACCATCCCGACGGGGATGAGTTCGCGCTCCGGGCCTGTGGCGATTGTCACAATCTTCCCGAGGACGGTTCAGCGCCGGAGATCTGTCTGGAATGTCACTATCCGGAAGACTTCGACATCGAGATGGTGCCGGCGCGAGGAGATGCCTTCCACGGTCAGTGTGCCGGCTGTCACGAGGATTACGGTGCCGGCCCGGCCAAGGATGCGTGCAATAGTTGTCACGTCAAGTAAGCCGGTCCGATGACGGCTTTTCATCCCCACACGATCCGTATGTGTTGATGCCTATGGTTCTCCACTACTTTCGGACCCGAAATTCCGGAATCCGGCGCCGCGGGCGCCGCCGTCTTCTCTTTCCGACGGACCGGACACCCCGTCGGGTCCGACCAATGCGGCGAAAAAGGGTTGGACTATGAAGAAGAAATCGTTTATTGGTTTGACGAAACCCCGGTTTGAGTATGCGGCGCCGACGGCGCCCATGACACCCGAGACCCTGCCGGTTCCGAAGCGGGCGACCTTTTATGTGCCTCGCCCCTTCACCCGGAAGGACACCCTTCGGGTCAAGCCCGGCGACCCGGTGAAAACCGGGGAAAAGCTGGTTGTCTTCGAGGACGGCGATGCCTACACGGTCTCCTCGGTCACGGGGACGGTGGTTTCGGTGGCTCCCTACATCGGCGACTTCGGCGAGACCGCCACGGCCGTCACGGTCGATGTGGCTGACGAGGAAACATTTGACGGGGCTTTTGCCGAGGCGGCTCCCGAACCGGGTATCGAGGCCATGGTGGATTATCTCAAAGGGCTTCCCGGGGCTCCGGACCTGGATCGGCTTAACGACCCGGACCATCCGGTCAAGGTCCTGGCCGTCCGCGGATGTGACGCCGACCTGATGGTGGCTACTCAGCAGCAGGTCCTCGGGTCCCGGACCGGCCGGATCGGCCGGGGGATCAGCATCCTGAAGAACCTCGCCCACATCGGTTCGGTGGTCGTGGCGGTACCGGATCACCTGACCCACGTGCTCGGCGGAATCGGCGGCCGGTCCGGCGAGGAGACCCGGGTGGTCGGCGGAGAATACCCCGCCGCCCTGCCGCCGTTTCTTTTGCAAACGGTCCTCGGCGAGCCCATCCCGGCCGGAAAGACCGAGGCCGACGTGGGGGTCCTCGTCCTCACCGCCGAAGCGGTGGCCGGAATCGGAGAGGCTTTTGACACCGGCCGGATTCCGATGACCAAGACGGTGACCCTCATCCGGAAGGACCTCAGCCGGGTCCTGGTGGAAGTCCGGGTCGGCACGGCCATCCGGGATATCTTTGCCGCCTGTGACGTGACCGTCAACGAGATGGACCGGATCATCATCGGCGGACCCATGACCGGAGCGGCGATCTACTCCGAGGACTACTCGGTCCGCCCCGACACCGACGCCATCATGGTCCAGGACTGCACCGAGATCAGCCTCTCCCAGAACACCCCCTGCATCAACTGCGGCGAATGCGTCCGGGTCTGTCCGGCCAACGTGCCGGTGAACATGGTGGTCCGGTTCTGCGAGGCCCGTCAGTACGAAACGGCCGCTGACGAGTACGACCTCTTCTCCTGCATCGAATGCGGGCTGTGCAGCTTCGTGTGTGTCTCGAGGATTCCGATCTTTCAATACATCAAACTGGCGAAGTACGAGCTTGGCCGGGTAGAAGAAGAAGAAGCAGCGGAGGAATCAGATGGTTAATCAGAAAAAATTCATCGTCTCCCATGCGCCCTTCTGGCATGACGGCAGCAGCATTTCCGAACGCAGCTACAACATCATGCTGGCGGCGCTGCCCGCGGTGATCTTCGGCGTGGCCCGGTTCGGCGCGCCCGCCCTGGGCGCGGTCTGCCTGTCCATCTCCTTTGCGATGCTCTGGGAGCTGGGCTTCAACAAGATCGCCCGCCAGCCGGTCTCCATCGGCGACGGCAACGCGGCTCTCATCGGGCTGGTCTTCGCCATGCTCATGCCGGCGACGGTGCCCTGGTGGTTCATCCTGGTGGGAACCTTTATCGCGGTCATTATCGGCAAGTCGATCTACGGGGGGATCGGGGGCAACCCCTTCAGCCCGGTGGCGCTGGCCCTGGCCATGTTGATGCTTTCATGGCCGAATTACCTCAATGTCGATGCCGCCCTGGTCAACTACGATTTCGATTTCAACGCCCTGTACCCCATGGCCGCCGCCAAGCATTTCGGAGCGCAGGCGGTGGACTCCTTTACACTGGCCGACTTCCTGTTGGGTCGTCATACCGGTGCCATCGGGACCACCTTCGGGCTGGGATTGATCCTCGGGGGCGTTTACCTGATGGTCCGGGGCTTTATCCGCTGGGAGATCTCGATTTCCTTCCTGATCGGCGTCTTTCTGACCGCCACCATGTTCCATGCCAATGACGCGGTTCGGTTCGCCGGCCCGATGGTTCACATCCTGTCGGGGTACACCCTGGTCGGGGCCTTCTTTCTGGCCACCGACGACTCCTCATCGCCGGTCAACTTCCTGCCGATGCTCCTCTATGGCTTACTCGGCGGGCTGATGACGGTGCTGATCCGCAACATCGGCGTCTATATAGATGGCGTGATCCTGTCGATCCTGATTATCAACACCATCAATCCGCTGGTGGACAAGATCCGGCCCAAGGCGCTGGGAAAGGTGGTATAAGATGAGTGATATGATCAAAATGGTGGTTGTTTTGACGGTACTGAGCGCCTTTTCGGGTGGCCTTCTCGCCGCGATCCGAAACAATACCCAGGAGCGTATCGAGGTCCAGCAGCTCACGTTCGTCAAGGGGCCGGCGTTGAAGGACATCTTTGAAGGCGCTAAGAATGATCCCATCGCCGACCGGTTTCAGATCCAGGACGGCGAGGAGGATCGGAATTTCTTCGTGGCGTTTTACGACGACAAGCCTCCCGCCGTGGCCGTCGAAGCCTACGGCAAGGGATACGGCGGGGACGTCGGCGTAATGGTGGGGATCAACCTCGAAACCGACAAGCTGGTGGGGATCGGGGTAACCACTCACGCGGAAACCCCCGGGATGGGGGCGAAGGCCAAGTCCGACCCGGCCTTTGCGGCCCAGTTCTCGGGGTTGGCCACCGATCAGCCCATCAAGGTGTCGAATGACGGGGGTCAGATCCAGTCCATTGCCGGGGCTACCATCACATCCCGAGCGGTGAGCAACGCGACGACCCAGGCCGTGGATATCTACAAACGGCTCAAGCCTGAAATCCAAGAACAGGTTAAATCCTTTAACTAGGACAGGAGAGAACAGATGGCGAAATCAATCGGTCAGGAATTTGTCAAGGGACTGTGGGCTGAAATCCCGCCGTTTCGCCTTGTCCTCGGCCTCTGCCCCGCTCTGGCGGTGACCAAGTCGGTGGAAAACGGTGTTGGTATGGGACTGGCCACCACATTCGTGCTAGTCTGCTCCAACCTCCTGGTATCGGCTCTGAGAAAGGTTATTCCCCCCAAGGTTCGAATCGCCTGCTTCATCATCGTTATCGCGACGTTCGTGACCATGGTGGAGCTCTTGATGCAGGCATTTGCCTATCGGCTCTTTCTCCAGCTCGGTATCTTCATCCCGCTCATCGTGGTCAACTGTATCGTGCTGGGCCGCTCCGAGGCGTTCGCATCCAAAAACGGCATGGCGCTTTCCGTCGCGGACGGGGCCGGGATCGGGATCGGCTTTACCCTCGCCCTGGGCGCTTTGGGTGGGGTGCGCGAGCTTTTGGGGAACGGAACGCTTTTAGGGGCCCAGATCTTCGGCCCCAACTTCGAGCCTTTCTCCTTCATGGTGGAAGCGCCCGGCGCCTTTGTGGGCCTTGGGCTGATGCTCGCGTTGATGAACCTCGTTGGAAACAAATAAGTAAGGAAGATAGGAGATAACCCATGGGTGACTTTATCGTCCTGGCCATCGGTGCCATCCTGGTCAACAACATCCTGCTCGCCCAGTACCTGGGGAACTGCCCCTTTCTGGGCACCTCCAAAAAGATGGAGACCGCCGTCGGGATGGCCTTTGCCGTGGTCTTCGTGCTGGTAATGGCGGGCGTGATCACTTGGATCGTCAACTATTTCGTCCTGACTCAGATTGGCCTGGAGTACCTCCGGACCATCGCTTTTATTCTGGTCATCGCCTCGCTGGTCCAGTTCGTGGAGATGTTCTTGAAAAAGAGCATCCCGGCCCTTTACGCCGGGCTGGGGATATTCCTCCCGCTCATCACCACCAACTGCGCGGTTATGGGCGTCTGCCTCATTAACATCAACGAGGAGTACAGCTTTATCCAGGCCCTGGTTTCATCCTTTGCCTACGCGGTGGGCTTCGGACTGGCCCTGATCCTCTTTGCCGGAGTCCGGGAACGGGTGCTTCTCGGCCGGGTGCCCAAGCCCATGGAGGACACCGCCATCGCCCTGGTCATCGCCGGGGTGATTTCGATGGCCTTTTTCGCCTTCAAGGGCATGGTCTAACCGACACAACCCGCCGGCGTGCCCGCTGGGCGGGCCGGTGTTTCAGGAGAAGACGATATGATCGAAGCCGTATTGTTCATGCTGCTTATCGGAGCGGCCTGTGGCGGGATTCTCAGCTTCGCCTCGAAGATCTTCTATGTCTGGGAAGACCCCCGGATTGCCGAGGTGGAAAGCTATCTGGCCGGCGCCAACTGCGGCGGCTGCGGATACGCCGGCTGCGCGGCGGCGGCCGTGGCCGTGGTCGAGGGCAAAGCCCCGCCATCGGTCTGCGCCGTAGCCGGCCCCGAAGCCACCGCCAACGTGGCGTCGGTGATGGGGATGGACCCCGGATCGGCCGAGCCCAAGCTCTCCATCAACCCCTGTGACGGGGGGGACCGGGCCGAGGACCGTTTCTACTACAACGGCGTTCTCACCTGCGAGGCCACCGCCGCCATGTACGGCGGCAAGCGGGTCTGCCAGGTGGGGTGCATCGGCTATGGCGACTGCATCCGGGTTTGCAGCTTCAACGCCATCTACATGGGCCCTGACGGCTATCCCGTAATCAAAGAGGAGAAATGCGTCGGCTGCGGGGCCTGCGAACGGGCCTGTCCCAAGGACCTGATCCAGGTCCGGTCCATGTCCGAGCGGCTGCTCCACATGAACCTCGACACCGACGCCCTGGCTCCCTGTCAGCAGACCTGCCCGGCGGAGATCGACATCCCCACCTACATCGCCCGAATCCGTGAGGGGGATTACGAGGGCGCGGTTCACACGCTCCGGGAGCGCAACCCCCTGATCCTCTCCTGCGGCCGGGTCTGCCCTCACCCCTGTGAGGACTACTGCCGACGGGGGATCGAGGATGAGCCGGTTTCCATCAACCAGCTCAAGCGGTTCGTGGCCGACTTCGAGATGAATTCAGGCAAGCGGCTGCCCATCCCCTGCGCTCCGGATACCGATAAAAAGGTGGCCGTGGTGGGCGGTGGACCGGCCGGCTTGAGTGCCGCCTACTTTCTCCGGCGGCTCGGCCATCACCCGACCATCTTCGAGGCCATGCCCAAGCTCGGCGGGATGCTCCGCTACGGCATCCCCGAATACCGGCTGCCCAAGGCGACCCTCGACTGGGAAATCCAGGGCATTCTCGACCTGGGCATCGAGGCTCGACCGAACCAGCGTCTGGGCAAGGACTTCCAGTTCAAGGACCTTTTGGATGAGGGCTTTGATGCCATCTTCGTGGGCCAGGGGGCCTGGGTGGACTACAACCTCAACGTGGACGGCGAAAACCTCAAGGGCTGCTACACCGGAATCGACTTCCTCTCCCGGCTGGCCGGCGGCGAGGACCTGCCCATCAAGGGCAAGCGCGCGGCGGTCATCGGCGGCGGAAACAGCGCCATCGACTGCGTCCGGAACCTGCTCCGCCTGGGAGCCGAGGAGGTTTACATTGTCTATCGGCGGACCCGATCCGAAATGCCGGCCAACGAAGTCGAGATCGAGGCGGCTGAGCACGAAGGGGTGAAGTTCCAGTTCCTCGCGGCCCCGGTTCAGGTCATCGGAGACGCGGACGGCAACGCCACCCATCTCGAGTACCTGAAGATGGAGCTCGGCGAGCCCGACGCCAGCGGACGGCGCCGGCCGGTTCCCATCGAGGGCTCCGAAACCCGGATGCCCGCCGATATCGTCATCACCGCCATCGGCCAGCGGCCGGATATGGGGTTCAAGGAGCAGAGCGATCTTCTGGCCGAGTTGCAGGTGACCCGGTGGAACACCTTCGACACCGACCCGTTCACGCTCCAGTCGAACATCCCGTATCTCTTCACCGCTGGTGACGCGGCCACCGGCCCGGCCCTCGTGGTGGATGCCATTGGCGGCGGCCGGCGGGCGGCCCGGTCCATCAATCAATTCCTGAACGAAGAACCGGTGGAGGCCCCCGAAGGCGCCCTCTTCAAGCGGCATATCGAGGAGTCGATCTTCGAGTCGGTGCCGGGGGTCGTGAAAAAGCCCCGGGCCGAAATGCCTGAAATGTCCGTGGAAGAACGGATCGACAACTTCGAAGAGGTGGATCAGACCCTGCCCGAATCCGAGGCCCTGGGGGAATCGGAACGGTGCCTGTCCTGCTGCCGGCTCTGTTACAACAAGGACACTGAGCAGGCCGCCTGATCCGAGCCGCAACGTTCCAATACATCACCGAGAAAGCCATGTCCCCGCCCCGCGGGGGGCGTGGCTTTCTCATTTTAAGGCTTTGAGGCGGGGAGATGATTAAGCGGGT
>CAZWGY010000140.1:2586-10694 GCA_964633575.1 uncultured Desulfobacteraceae bacterium | reverse complement strand
GCCCGGATGGCGGCAAGGACCGCTTCGGCCCGACGCTCCATCTCGGCCGCTTCATCCGGGTCGGTTTCGTGGTCGTAGCCGAAAAGGTGGAGGATACCGTGGACCATCAGCTCGATGAGCCGGTCGTCGGGAGGAATCCCGGCGGCCTCGGCCTCCCGCCGGGCGGTGTCCGCCGATATCACCACATCCCCGAGGAGATGGGGGGAGATCTCGGCGAATTCGCCCTCGCGCATGGGAAAGGCAATGACGTTGGTGGAGCCGGTCCGGCCGAGATACTCGGCGTTGAGCTCGGCGATGGCCGGGTCGTCAACGATGACCACGGAGAGCTCGCTGTCAGGAGACCCCAAGGCGCTTAAGGCCGCCTGTCCCATTTTCCGAAGGCTTTCCGCCGCCGGGATCTTTTGGCGGCTTTGGTTGTTGCGGATCAGAACGGCCATTTCGCTCTTTCTTCTCCTTTTTGTCCTTCCCGTCGGCATCAGGGTATTCGATCCGGTGATGGTGGATGCCGTTCAAAATCTTGTTGAAGCTCTTGGCGATGTTGTGGAGGTCTTTTAAGGTCAGCTCGCAATTGTCGAGCTGGCCGTCGGTGAAGACCCCGTTGATGAGCTTCTGGACGTTGCCCTGAATCCGTGACGGGGTCGGATTCTCGAGGGTCCGGGAGGCCGCTTCCACCACGTCGGCGAGCATGACCAGTCCGGCCTCCCGGGTCTGGGGCCGGGGGCCGGGGTACCGGAAGTTGTCGATCTTGACGTTCTCCTCTCCCTTGAGCTTTTTGGCCTTCTCGTAGAAATACTTGATGAAGCTGGTCCCGTGGTGCTGGCGGATGGTGTCGATGATCGGCTCGCCAAGGTGGTGCCGGCGGGCCATTTCCACGCCGTCCTTGACGTGGGAGGTGAGGATGAGCGCCGACATCGAGGGGGCGAGCTTGTCGTGGCGGTTCTTCCCGTCGGTCTGGTTTTCCACGAAGTAGAGCGGCTTTTTGATCTTTCCGATGTCGTGGTAGTAGCCGCAGACCTTGGCCAGGACCGGGTTGGCCCCGATCTCCGATGCGGCGGCTTCCACCATGGAACCCACCACCACGCTGTGGTGATAGGTGCCCGGGGCTTCCAGCATGAGCCGTCGGAGAATGGGGCGTTCGAGGTTGGCCAGCTCCAGGAGAGTGATGTCGGTGGTGTAGCCGAAGCTCATCTCCATCAGCGGGATGATCCCGGCGGTAATCACGCCGGCCCCGAGCCCGCCCACAATGCCAAACCCCCAGTCCCAGAGAAGCCGGACGGTGCCGAATTCCCCGCCATAGGCCGAAGCGATCGTGGCCAACAACGCATTGAGCACCCCCAGCTTGACGCCGGTGATGATGAAAACCTTCCGCTCCTTGCACTCCCGCATCCAGTAAGCCCCCATCAGGGAACTGAGGAGAAAGAAGATGAATATCTGAAAGCGGTTCTGGAAGACGATGGCGGTGCAGACCGAGACGATCAGGGCGAAGGGAATGGCGATCCGCATCCCCATGAACAGGCAGACGGTCATGGCGCCGGCGGCCAGGGGAATTCCATAAACCATCGATCCGGCCGGGATGGGCAGCGGCGAGGTTTGCGTCAGGGCATCGAAAAGGACCGCCGAAATCCGGGGTATGAAGAAAAAAGCCGTCAGGAGGACGGCCAGAAAAAGGAGGTCCTTGTTGTTCCGGACCGGCCCCCGGTCCTGCTGATAGACATAGAGAAACCAGAAGACGGTCAACAGGGCAAGAAGCAGCCCCATCGCCCCGGCACTGCGTTCGTAGAGGGTCTTCCGAGGGGTCTCCTGGGTCAGGGCCCGAAGAGTGGCCAGCTTGCCGGGAGTAACCCGCTCCCCCTCCCGCAAAAGCATCTCCCCCTCCTTGATCTGATAGGGGATCGGGTCCACGGTGGAGGCCGCCGAGGCCCGCCGCTTTTCGGTCTCGCTCCGGTTCAACGTGACGTTCGGCTGGATCAGGCGCTGGGCGAAATCGACGATTACCGGGACCAGTTTCGGGCTGACGTCCTCGACCAGGGGGCTGGCAACGATCCGGACCACCTCCTTGTACTGGTCCGGTCCGTGGAATTTCTTCAGGTTCTGGACCGGCCGCTCCGTGTCCGAGGCCAGGGACCGCAACATGATCCCCTTGTCGCTGTCGGTCAGGAGCACATCCTTGTTGGCCACCACCCCGTTGCCGAGTACCTCGGAGATGATCCGGGTGATCAAGCGGGCGGTCTTTTCGGAAAAGCCGTCTTTTTCCAGAATCCGGAAGGCTTCCTCGGAGACGGAAATTCCCAGCTTTTCCTCCAGCGCTTTTTTCTGATCAGAGCCCAGGGCGGGACGCTTTTCCCCCGCCGATGAAGCTCCGGCCGTGCCGGGCGGTCCCTCCTCGGCCGGCACGTCAGCCTCGACTTCCGTCTTCAACGCCTCCCGGAGATCACTGAAGGCCGCGTCAATCCGGTCCTTGAGCTGATCGATGAGGGTGTCGTCATGGTCATAGACGGTGAGGACCTTAGACGATGCCTCCTTCCGGACGGCGGTGGTGGCCTCCCGGTTTTCCACCGAAAAGTCCCGGGGAGCCTTGATGTCCGATTCCACCACGTCGCCCACCTCATAGTGGTGAGGCGAGATGAGGAGGTTGGGATAGAGCAGGAGGGCGAAGACGGCGGCGATGCCCAAAAGGATGGCCCAGCGGACGCTCACGTGGGTCAGCAGGAATCGGCGGATACTCTGTTTACGGGTTTCTTTTTTCATGGCCCCATTACTCCGCCGGGCGCTTACGGGCGTCCAGCTCCTCATAAGCTCGGATGATCTCCTGAACCAGCTTGTGGCGGACCACGTCGGTTTTGGAGAAAAAGACGAAGCGAATCCCCTCGATCCCCTGGAGGATATCCTTGGACTCGATAAGCCCCGAGGACTTGTTGGCCGGCAAATCCACCTGGGTGATATCGCCGGTGATCACCGCCTTCGAGCTGAACCCGATCCGGGTGAGAAACATCCGCATCTGCTCGGAGGTGGTGTTCTGAGCCTCGTCCAGAATGACAAACGAATCATTGAGGGTCCGGCCCCGCATGAAGGCCAGGGGAGCCACCTCGATGACCCCTTTCTGCATGAGCCCGGCTACCTTTTCGTAGCGCATCATGTCGTGGAGGGCGTCGTAGAGCGGGCGGAGATAGGGATCGACCTTTTCCGCCAGATCCCCCGGCAGAAACCCGAGAGCCTCCCCGGCCTCCACCGCCGGCCGGGTCAAAACGATCCGCCGGACATCTCCCCGGGTCAGCGACGCCACCGCCATGGCCATGGCCAGATAGGTCTTCCCGGTCCCGGCCGGGCCGATCCCGAAGACGATGTCATGGCTCCGGATGGCATCGATGTAATCCTTCTGGGATTGGCTCTTGGGGGTGATAATCCGCTTTTTGGCGGTGATATACACCGAGTCGAGGAAGATGTCTTTCAGCCGGACCCGGTGATTTTCGCTCAATGCCCGGACGGCGTAGTCGATGTCCGACGGGTAAACCGGGCAGTTGGACTCGATGAGCCCATAGAGCTGCTCGAGGACGTTCCGGGTCAGCGCCTCGGCGATGGGATCTCCCTGGATGAACACGGTGCTGCCGCGAGTGTGAATGGAAACCCGAGTCGCGTCGGCAATCTGTTTCAAGTTCCGGTTGCGCTCGCCGAAAAGCCGGCGGGAAATGTCGATATCCGTAAAGGTCAGCGCCGTGCCGTCGTCCGGCCTCGGTTCCTCTGTCTGAACGATCGCCAAGTCAGTCTATCCTCTCTAAAAATAGAATAATCGAAATCCCCAGGCGATTCCCGGCCCGGCACCCGGAATCGCGCTTTTTCCTGCATATCGAATTTTTCAGGGGAATGCAAACGGCAAATACGGCTGGAAAACGGGGTAAACAGAAGAAAACATTTGACCTATCGCCCCCCTTCTGATAGCACCATCGCCCTTGGCGGATACCGGGCAACGCTCGACCCGGAAATCTAAAACCCCGGCGCCGGAAGTCAACCCGACGGGCCGGTCGGCTCCCCAACCCATTGAAAGGACCCATTTCATGGATTCAGACCCGTTTCAGCCCCTAATCGACCTCATTGCCCGGCTCCGAGGGGAAAATGGCTGCCCCTGGGACCGAAAACAGACCCCCCGGACGGTGGAAGGCTACCTCATCGAAGAGGCTCACGAACTGGCCTCGGCCATCCGAGCCGGAGACCCGTCGGCCATCCTCGAAGAGCTCGGGGATGTTCTCTTCCAGGTCTTCTTTATCGCCCACCTCTTTGCCGAAACCGAAACCTTTGATATCAGCGACGTGGTCCGGCGGATCACCGGAAAGATGGTCCGCCGCCACCCTCACGTCTTCGGCGACGCGGCAGCCGAGGACGACGAGGCGGTCCGCCGGGAATGGCAGGCCATCAAACTGGCCGAAAAAGCCGAGACCGACCCGGACGGCTCGCTGCTCGACTCGGTGCCCAAAACCCTCCCGGCCCTCATCCGGGCCTACCGGATCTCGGAGCGGGCCGGCCGGATCGGGTTCGACTGGGATGACCGTGAGGGGGTGATGGATCAGGTGGAGCGGGAATGGGGGGAGCTCAAGGCGGCGCTGGCCGAAGCGGATGGACGGGAAACCGACGCCGTTGCCATGGAATTCGGCGACGTCCTGCTGACCCTGGTCAACCTCGCCCGGTTTCTTAAGGTCCACCCCGAAACGGCCCTGTCCGACGCGGTGGACAAATTTGAAACCCGGTTCCGGCACATGGAAGGAGCCGCCCGGCAGCGGGGCAAGCTCCTGCCCGATGTCGAACGGGACGACATGGAGCGGCTCTGGGATGCCGCCAAGGCCGACCTTGACGGCTCCGAAGCAGGCTGACAACATCGTCCGCCCTACTCCCGGTATTTCTCCCGGATCGCCTTGATCACGTCGAAAATATCGAAAAAGATCGTCACGATCTCCGGGTCAAAATGCCGTCCCGACTCCTCCTCGATCACGTTAAAAATCTTGTCGTCGGTCCAGGGCTCTTTATAGGACCGCCGGGAGGACAGGGCGTCGAAAACGTCGGCAATGGCCGCGATCCGGGCGGGCAGGGGGATCTCGTCCCCGGTCTTGGGCCGGCCCATGGCCGGGTCCGGATGGTCCACGTCCGGAATCCGGCCCGGATACCCCCCGCCGGACCATTTCTCGTGGTGGTTCAAAGCGATGTCATAGCTCATCTCGTCAAGGCTTGATGTGTTGCTGGTGAAGAGGCGGGCCCCGTAAACGGTGTGCCACTTCATGATGCTATATTCCTCGTCGGTGAGCTTGGCCGGTTTTTTGAGGATGGTGTCGGAGATCCCCACCTTTCCCACGTCGTGGAGCATGGATGCCAGCCGGATGGTGTCCCGATTCCGCTTGATCTCCCGCTGATCAAGCCCCTTTTTCCGGGCGTAGCTCTGGTAGATCTCGGCCGAATAGGCCCCTACCCGCTGGACATGAGCCCCGGTCTCATGAGGGTCCCGCAACTCGGCCATCTTCATCATCCGGAGGATCAGCTCCCGGTTCAGGATGCCCCGCTCGATGGCGATGGAAGCATGGTTGGCGAAAAGTGGCATGTAAACCTGGACATCCTGGGGAAAGGCGACGATCCGGTTGTTTTCGTCCTTGGCGTTGATGAGCTGCATCACCCCCACCAGCGGCGATCCGAGAGGGATGGTCAGCATGGAGACGGTCTGATACCCGGACTTCTCGTCGTAGGCGGGATTGAAGGAGTACGGCCGGCCGTCGGGGATGTGGTAGGCGTCGCTGATGGCCAGGGTCTTGCCGGTGGCGGCGACATACCCCACGATGGAATGATGGCTGATGGGCTCGGAAAGGTCCGTGTAAAGCGCGACATTGGTTTCGTCCTTCTTGAACAACGTGTCGTTCTGGACGTAGCTGAACCGGAGCCGGTCCTCTTCCACCAGAAAGATCGAGCCCGCATCCGCCCGGGCAAGCTGCCGGGCCTCGTAGAGGATCTTGTCGAGGATGGTATCGACATCCTTGAGGCGGTTGAGCTCTTCGATGGTTTGTAATATCCGAACCACCTGATCGTTGGAGTACTGAAAGCAATCCTGGGTCATCTGAGCACCTCGGCGTCGGAGGAAAGATCGGGGAAACGCCGGATGCCGGGGCGGACGCCGCCGGCCGGTTGACATCGCAATGGTCGGACTTGATGCGGGCGCCGGGTCGAGCGTTTCCGAATCGCATTTTAACCCGGCATCTTATCGGAAAGCCAAACCCCCTGTCAAACGGTAAAGCGGTCGTGCCGCACAAAAAAGGGCACCGGACGCTCAAGGTCCGGTGCCCGGTTCCGACCCCGGCGGGGCAAGCGATGCGCCGGGGTCGGAATGAAGCGGTGTCGGAATCAGCCGGTCTCCCCGGAGGGCACCAGCCCGCCCACCGGCTCCCGGCCGGCCGACGGCCCGCCAAAACCCGACACGGACCCGATGCCGCCGTGGGACATAATCTCGAAATCGGGATAGGCCATCCCGCCATGCTCGCTGACATCCAGCCCCTCAAGCTCCTCCTCGGGAGAAACCCGGAGACCCACCGTCAAATCAATGACCTTGAACATCACAAAGGCCGCGGAAAACGTCCAGACAAAGCAGGCCGCGATCCCGATAACCTGAACCCCGATGATCGACATAGAAGTCCCGCCCATGTTGAAAAGTCCGGCCGCCAGGGTCCCCCAGGCTCCGCAGACGCCGTGGACGGAAATCGCCCCCACCGGGTCGTCCACCCGAATTCGGTCGAAAAAGAGGACCGCGAGGACCACCAGGACCCCGGCAAAGGCCCCGATGAGAATCGCCGAACTCGGGGTGACATTGGCGCAGCCGGCCGTGATCCCCACCAGCCCGGCCAGCGCCCCGTTGAGGCTCATGCCCACCTCCGGCTTGCCGAACTTCAGCCAGGAAACCGTCATGGCCAGAACCGCGCCGGCCGCCGCCGCCAGGTTGGTGTTCACGAATATCATGGCGATGGACTTGTCCGCCGTGGTGGTCGATCCGGGGTTGAACCCGAACCAGCCCAGCCAGAGGATAAAGACCCCCAGGGCCGCCAGCGGCATGTTGTGACCCAGAATCGGCCGGATACCGCCCTTGGTGTATTTTCCGAGACGCGGGCCGAGAACCAGGGTCCCGGCCAGAGCCGCCCAGCCGCCCACCGAGTGGACCACCGTCGATCCGGCAAAGTCGATAAATCCCAATCCCTCCAGCCAGCCGCTTCCCTTATAAAGGCTTCCCCAGGCCCAGGAGCCGAAGATGGGATAGATCAGCCCGCTGACGATGATGCTGTACAAAAGATATCCCGAAAACTTGGTCCGCTCCGCCATGGCACCGGAAACAATCGTGGCCGCGGTGGCGGCGAAGACCACCTGGAACATCCAGAACGCCAGCACCCAGGGGTCCCCGTCCGGAGTAAAGTCGCTCAGGAAAAAGCCGGAGGTCCCGATCCACCCGGAATTCGAAACCCCGAACATCAGCCCGAACCCCACCGCCCAGAAGGCCAGGGACCCCATGGAAAAGTCCATGAGATTCTTCATCATGATGTTGATGGCGTTCTTGGCCCGGGTAAACCCGGCCTCCACCATGGCGAATCCGGCCTGCATGAAAAAGACCAGGCAGGCGGCCACCAGGGTCCAGAGATAGTTGGCGTGAGTCTGAATCAGCTCGATGGCGGCTGCATTGGTTAAAGGGGTAGGCGGCTCATCAGCCCAGGCCAGAGCGCCGGCTGCAAGGGTGAAAATCAATGTCAAAACCATCCGTTTCATGTTCTCTCCTCCTCCGCTTCAGGTAAAAAGGGTATCCACATCCACAACGAATCCGGATTGAGGCGCGCCGACCGCCGGCCGGCGTTGAAAACCGGCGCGCCGTTTGATCAGAGTGAACTGCAACCTATATGCCATCGGTGCTGATTGATGGTCGAATTGAAAATAACCACTTGAAATTCATGAGACTAAAAGAGATTATCGATCAAACTGGATGCTGAAAAGGAAAGGAGAAGACGATGGTTTTGTGACAATTATGTGGTTTGATGTGTGACTAAACACAAAAATGTTATTTCAATGATCTGAAAATCCGAAAATGAAATCAGTGGTCGGTG
>CAZWGY010000140.1:0-2486 GCA_964633575.1 uncultured Desulfobacteraceae bacterium | reverse complement strand
GGACTTTCGCCCGATTCCGAAACCAGGTTGGAAACGGTGATCCCCAGGAGCCGGACCTTCTCCCGTCCGGCCCGGGTTTCGGCCAGGAGCGGGCCGATATGAGCCATGATCTCGTCGGCGTCGGCCACCAATCCATCCAGGGTGACGCTCCGGGTGACCGAGGTGAAGTCCGCGTACCGGACCTTGAGGGTCACCGTCCGGCCCCAGACCCGGTGCCGCCCCAGGCCGTCGGCGACCATCCCGGCCAGCCCTGTCAGGATCTCGATCATGGCGGCCCGGTCGTCGATGTCGGTGGCCAGGGTCGTCTCCTTGCCCACCGATTTCCGGACCCGGTGGGAGATCACCGGCCGGTGGTCCTCCCCGTGAGCGATGGCGTAAAAGTAATCCCCGGCCTTCCCGAACCGCGCCACCAGCCACTCCCGGTCGGCCCGCTTGAGGTCGGCCCCGGTCCGGATTCCCAACGCCCGCATCTTCTTCTCGGTCACCCGGCCCACTCCGAAGAACTTCCGGATCGGCAGCTCGTCGATAAAGGCCGCGGCCCGGTCCGGAGGAATCACGTAGATCCCGTCGGGCTTCCGAAAATCCGAGGCCACCTTGGCGAGAAACTTGTTGAACGAGACCCCGGCCGAGGCGGTAAGCCCCACCGTTTCGCGGATTCGGGCCCGGATTTCCTGAGCAATCCGGGTGGCCGACCCGGCCCGCTGCCACCCGTCGGTGACGTCGAGGTACGCCTCGTCCAGTGAAAGCGGCTCCACCAGGTCGGTGTACTCGGCGAAAATCTCCCCGATCCGGGCCGAAACCGACCGGTAAACCTCGAACCGGGGCCGGAGAAAGATAGCCCCGGGACACAGCCGCCGGGCCCGGGCCCCGGGCATGGCCGACCGGACCCCGAACCGCCGGGCCTCATACGAACAGGCCGCCACCACGCCCCGCCCGTCCGGATTACCGCCCACGATCACCGGTTTGCCCAGAAGCTCGGGCCGGTCCCGCTGCTCCACCGATGCGTAAAACGCATCCATGTCGATGTGGATGATCCGGCGGCCGGTATCCATCAGCGGGTCTCTCCCCGGAGCCGCCGGACGGCCCACCACCCGATCAGGCCCCCGGCCGCGTAATGGAAAAAGTCGGACGGGACAAAGGTCGTCCCCAAAAGGAGCGCCCCCGGAAACGTCCCCCGGATCGCCTCCAAAAACGGCGGGTGCCAGAGCTGGGCGGTCTCCAGAAGACAGGTCACCCCGAAAACGGCCCACGCGATCCGGCCGGGCCGGGCCCGGGGCAAAACCGCGCCGAAAACCAGGCACCAGAAAACCACGTAGAGCAGCCCGCCGGCCGACCCATGAACCCAGCTCTCCAGCGGCCCGGAATAAACCTTGGTCCCCAGCCCGACCGGAATCAGAACCGCCAGGACCATCCCGGTCCGGAGCCGATACCGCCGGCGGCCGGCCCTATCCACTCGGCCGCCCCGGATCGCCCGCCGGGCCGATATGCCTTGACAAGGCGGACTCATCGATACTACAACCCCGCCCAACTCGCCCTCGGGACAACGGGGCCGATAACACTTCAATTTCAACCGGGATCTGCATTTTGCCCCTAGCGATTTCCAAAACCGCCGCCGTCGAAATCCTCCGCCGCCTCAAGCTCTTCGGAGCCCTCTCGCGGACCCCCCACGGCATCATCGACATGTCCACGCCGGCCCTGGCCGCCCTCCTCTGCCTGGGCGGCTTTCCGCCGTTCACCGTGATTCTCATCGGCCTGATCACCGTCTTTGCCGGCTACACCGCCGTTTATGCCTTAAACGACGTGGTTGACTTCCACACCGACCGGGAAAAGGCCCGGATGGGCGCCTTCGAGGCGCCGGGCGACGATCTCGACGCCGTCCTCGTCCGCCACCCCATGGCCCAGGGGCTCCTATCCTACCCCGAAGGCATGGTCTGGGCCATGGGCTGGGCCGCCGTGGCCGTCATCGGCGCCTATATCCTCAACCCGGTCTGCGTCCTCATCTTCGTGGGCGCCGCATCCCTCGAGGTGATCTACTGCCTCTTGCTCCGGGTTTCCTACCTCAGAACCCTGGTCAGCGGGGTCGTCAAGAGCGCCGGGGCCATGGCCGCCGTCTTCGCCGTGGACCCGACCCCGCCGCCGGCCTTTCTGCTGGCCCTCTTCGCCTGGCTCTTTCTCTGGGAGATCGGCGGGCAGAACGTCCCCAACGACTGGACCGACCTCGAGGCCGACCAACAGTTCGGAGCCCGGACCGTCCCGGTCCGGTTCGGCCCGGACCGGTCCATCGGGATCATCGCCGGATGCCTCACCGCCTCGGTCCTCATCAGCCCGCTCCTCTTTTTCCTCTCCCCGGCCCGCTTTCCGACCGCGATCCTCGTCCTCGTCGGAGCCGCCGGCGTCGTCCTGCTCCTCTACCCGACCTTCCGCCTGATCCACCAGCGAACCGCCGACGGGGCCATGCGGCTCTTCAACCGGGCCTCCTACTACCC